>CAXREU010000178.1:0-35683 GCA_964229715.1 Halobacterium sp. | reverse complement strand
CCGACGACGTTCGTCACCGCGAGTGTGCGTGCGCCACGGTCCGCAGCAGTTTGTACCGACGCGAGGGTGTCGGCGGTTTCGCCGCTCTGTGTGACCGCAACGACGAGCGTGTCTTCGGTGACGGGTGCGGGCGTCGTGGCGTACTCGCCCGCACTGAAGACTTGCGTCGGAACGCCGCGTTCGGCGAGCAGTTGGCGAACGTACAGGGCGGCGTGATACGACGTCCCGCACGCGACGAGTTGCACGTCGCGGATGTCTTCGAAGTACCCCGGGGGGAACGCTTCGAGGTCGACGTCACCGTCGGCCGTGATGCGGCCGTTGATTGCTCGTTCGAGCGCTGCCGGCTGCTCGTTTATCTCCTTGAGCATGTAGTGGTCGAAGCCGTTGCGTTCGGCGTCTTCGGGCTGCCAGTCGACGACGCTCGACGCTCGCTCGACGGACTGTCCATCGACGTCCGTGACCGCGTGTTCGTCGGCAGTGACGCGGACGACGTCCCCGTCCTCGAGGTAGACCACGTCGGCCGTGTGCTCGAGGAACGAGGGCACGTCGCTGGCGACGAACCGGCGGTCGTCTCCCACGCCGACGACCAGTGGGGAGCCGTTGCGCGCGGCGTAGATTGCGTCTTCGCCGGCGACCACCATCGAAATGGCGAACCGACCGTCGAGGCGGTCGATGGTGGCACGGAACGCGTCGTTGACGGTCGCCCCGTTGTCGAGGCGCTCGCTGATTAGGTGTGGGATGACTTCGGTGTCGGTTTCGCTGGTGAACTCGTGGCCGCGCGCGAGCAGCTCTTCACGCAGCTCGGTGTAGTTCTCGATGATGCCGTTGTGGACGACGGCGACCTGGTTCGTGCAGTCGGTGTGTGGGTGGGCGTTGGCGTCCGTCGGTGCGCCGTGTGTGCTCCACCGCGTGTGGCCGATGCCGACTGCGCCTTCGGGGTTGACGGCGTCGAGCGTGCCTGCGAGCTCGTCGATACCGCCTTCACGTTTCACTACGGAGACGCTGTCGTCACCGGGCGTGGCGATACCGCTGGAGTCGTAGCCACGGTATTCGAGGTTGCGGAGGCCGGCGAGCAGCGTGTCGACGACGTCCTCGTCGGCTGGACCTGCGCAGGCTGTTATTCCGCACATGGGTCTCCTCCGTGACTCGCGAACGGGGCGAGACGCGACCGATGGGCCGGTTCGGTGGTTGTCTGGCGGGACCACGCTGAACGAACGGTTGTGGTTCGAATCATGATGTTTTGTGCGCGCTTACCAACCGAGGTAACGTTCGCCAATCGCCCGTTCCGTGTATTGTTATTCGGCGGTTGGTCGCCTCTCTCCCGAGATTATGCACTGCAATCCACTGTGGCGGCGTCGAGCGGCCAGTTCGAGTCGCTGGGTAGCTGGATAGCGTCGGAATAACGAGGGGATAGCCGATGGATAACAAAGGAGCTAGGGTGACGGTTGTTTGACAGACATGGAGGAGCTTCGGGGAAGAACCAGTGAGCTGTACCGGATAGCCAAAGAATATATACAAAAATATACATTGGAAGAGCAATATATTCAAGCGTATAATATGTCGCATCGAGAAAGACGGCAGGGCAACAACACTACCGAATACCGACTGGCAATTCGGGACAACAATCCAGTCCACCACAGCACAGATTCGACGACTGCGACAACGACTACCGCGTACTACTGTAACTGAACGACGCACCTGAACGAGAGACAAACATCATGTTAGAAGCAACGTACAGTGGCGGAGAATCGGACGACGAACTCAACACGGTCACGACGGACACGGGCCCATCGATAGCCGACGACAGCGACAGCGACAGCGACACTGACGACGAACTGTCTGACGACCTCCCGCTCGACGTTACCTTCGAGATACTGAAGAACCAACGTCGACGCCTCGTCCTCGAATATCTGCGTGACACAGACGAAACGATTACCATCGGCGAGCTCGCCGAACACATCGCAGCCATCGAGAACGACACTACGGTCCAACAACTAGACGCCCAACAACGCAAGCGCGTCTACATCGGGCTCTACCAATGCCACTTACCGAAGATGGACGACGCGGGCATCATCGAGTTCAATCAGAGCCGCGGTCGCATCGACACTGGTGAGCACATGGAACCGCTGTACGAGTACCTCGACGTCGACGCGAACAACGACGACCAGGACTCGACCTCATTCAAGTCCATCCACGTCGGCGGATACGCTGCGTTCTCGTCTCTGTTCTTCGCCGCACAGTTCACACAAGCACACACCATCGCCACGGTAACCGTCGTTGTGTTCCTGATCGTCGTTCTGGCAGCCTCGTACCGTGCAGTGCGAGCCTCGTAACACACTTTCGCCCTCCCCACCTGTCGTACTACACTCACACCAATAGCGAAGCCGCTCCCGGGCGATTTTCGTGGGAAGGACAACACTACAGCGTCCACAGCGCGTGCGACCAACAGGCGGTCACTGACTGGAAGCATCGGCGTCGGCGAGATGCTTGACAGTAACTCGATACCGCGGTGAGAATAATCGGGTCGTCGCACAGCCGACACGCCCCGTTACCGATCGTTAACGAGGAGCAGCTTCTGCGTTCACCGTATCGACGGCAGTTGTCACGAGGTCAAACGCCGACTCGAACAGCGACTGCATCCCGTCGTCATCGCGCGCTTCTGCGGTCACGCGAACGAGCGGTTCCGTCCCGCTCGCCCGCACCAGAAACCAGCCGTCGTCGCAGTCCACGCGCACGCCGTCGACGGTCGTCACGTTCTCGAAGCGGTCCGTCACCATCGCTCGAACGCGCTCGACCACCTCGTCGTTGGCGTCGGTGCGGACGCTTTCACGGCGAATCGGCACCGCGTGAACGTCGTCGACGAGTGCGTCCAACGACCCGTTGTCAGCGACGAGCGCCGCGAGCTTCGCCGCGGCGAGCGGGCCGTCCGGACACCGTGTCAGTGACGGCCAAATCCACGCACCGCTGGGCTCGCCACCGAACACGACATCACTCTCGGTGGTTCGCGCTGCGACGTGCCCATCCCCGACGCGGGTGTACGTCGTGTCGGCGCCGAGCCGCGCCAGTTCGTCCTGAACCGCCATGCTCGCGTCGATTGGAACCGCGACCCGTGAGCCGGGTTGTGCCTCGCGGCGCGCGAACAGCGCGAGCAGGATGTCCCCGGAGACGAACCGCCCCGTCTCCGTGACTGCGAGCATGCGGTCGGCGTCGCCGTCGTGAGCCACGCCGAAGTCCGCGTCTGACTCCGCGACGACGCGCCGGAGCTGCGCGCAGTTCTCCGCGGTCGGTTCACTCGGACGCGCCGGAAAGGTGCCGTCCGGCACCGCGTTCATCGTCTCCACGTCGCAACCGAGACGCCGGAGCGCGTCGGCGGTGAGCCGGCCGCTGCCGTTCCCGACGTCCACGACGATTCGTAGCGGCGGGTTGACGGTGACGGCGTCTGCAATCGCCTTCACGTGGCGGCGGCGGGCGGTCGAGACTGACCGGAGCCCGCCGATTTCGTCCCACGGCTGAACGTCGTACGCGTCACTTCGCAGGCGTTCCTCGATGGCATCCTGTTCGTCGTTGACGACCGCCGACCCATCGGCGCTCCACAGCTTCAGGCCATTGTCCGACGGCGGATTGTGTGATGCCGTCACGGTCACGCCGCCGTCGGCGTCGTACCACTCCACCGACCGCGCGACTGTCGGCGTGGGCACCTCGCCGAGTTGCACCACGTTCGCGCCACACTCCCGGAGTCCAGCGACCAGCGCGTCCATCAACACCGGCCCGGTCTTCCGTGGGTCGCGTCCGACGACCACGCGGTTACGCCCCTCCGACGCGAGTGCTCGCCCGACGCACAGCGCCAGTCCTGCAGTCACGTCAGTACCGAACTCGCCACGAATACCGCTCGTTCCGAACATACCCCTAACAGAAACGAGTGAGGTGTTTGTTACGCTCCGCCTACCCGTGCGCGCCTAGTCTGCTGCCGGGCTCTCTTGGGGTCGGTCGTCGCGGATTCGCTCGCGGATGCGGTGGGCGACCATCGTCGGTGCAGTACCGGGATCGTCGTCGAGGACGTACGCCAACTCGTGTGGCGCGAGCTCGACGGTGACAGTGTTGCTTGAGTCCGTTTCGTGAACGTCGGGCTCTGGATCCTCCGTTGCGTGACTCGCTGGCATCTCGACGTCGGGGCGTGTCCCGGCTGGCGCGACGTCGCCGGCCGGGTGGACGGTGTCACTTAAGTGGTCAGTGGCGGCCGCGTCCAGAACCATCGCGAAGGCGACCGAGAGCACACCGAGTACCCCCAACGCGACCGCGAGGCCGCCACGAACCAGTGGCGTCCCGAACTGGCCGACGCCGGGGAGCGCCCAGATGGCGCCGAGTACCGCCACGAGCGCGGCGACGGCGCCGGCAGCGTACGCGCCGACGAGCGGATTGAAGTCGAAGACGAGGTAGTTCGTCTTCAGTCGCCAGAGAAAGTTCCGCCCGAGCATCGCGGACACTCGGGGGATGTACGTCCGGTACGTGATGTGGCTCTCCTCGTCGCCGTACGTAATCGGTCGTGGGACGTCGACGACTCGCATTTCGGCGACGTTCAGCTTCACGAGTAAGTCGTTGCAGTAGCCGTAGAACTCGTACATCGACTCGATGTCGGTTGCCTCGAGCGCGCGCAGCGAGATGGCGGTGTAGCCGCTTTGCGGGTCGCCGTTCTTCCAGTAGCCGCTTGCGACCTTCGTGAGCGCAGTGAGTACCGTGTTCCCGACGAACCGGAACGCTGGCATGTCACCGCTGTCGGTCCGCCCGAGGAAGCGGTTCCCTTTCGTGTAGTCGGCGCGCCCGTCGACGATGGGGTCGAAGAGGTCGCCGAGCATTTCGGGCTCCATTTGGCCGTCTCCACCCATCACCGCGGTCAACTCGATGCCGTCGTCGCGTGCGCGGAGGTAGCCGGTCTTGATGGCGCCGCCCACGCCGCGGTTGCGGTCGTGGCGAATCGGCACGACGCGCTCTTCGAAGTGCGCCTCGGTGCTCTCGTCGGCCGCACCGGCGGCAACCAGGATTTCGCGCCACGTGTCGTCTGTCGACCCGTCGTCGACGACGTAGACGCGGTCGACGAACGCGGGAACCGACTCGACTGTGGCCGCGACGAACGCCTCCTCGTTGTACGCTGGGACGACGACTGCCGTCGTGTGTTCTCGATACATAGGTTGGTCGCCGGCGTGCCGGCGGTCTGTCCCGGAGTAAGCGGAAACAGGGTATTGTTACCCGTCGCCTGATCGCCGACGCCGCCGCGATACCGGTACTGCGCGCGCTCGGCCGGAAGACGGCTGAACTACCGCAAGATTTCGCGGTGCTGGTCGCACGCCCTCTCGAAGCCCGTCCATAACAAAGGCCGCTAGGCGGCCACTCGCACAGCGATGCCTAATCGTTTCTCCGGCCGCACGGTGGCCGCGCTCGCTCTCGCGCTGGTCGCCGTCGCTGGCCCGATAGTCGCCGTCGTCCCAGTCGCAGCAGCACCTGTCGAGCACTCGACGTACGCCGTCGCACAGGGAACGAACTGTTACGAGGTCACTCCCGTGACGAACACCAGCCAGAACGCGACGTGGTTCTACGACTACCGGAACCCGTATCCGGACCACTCTGACGGTATCACCGGATTTTCGCTACGGTACAGTTCCTACGGAACCCAGGAGTACCAGGAAGACCAGGGTAGCGTGTTGCTGTTTTACGAGGGGTCCGAGCGCGCAAGTCTCGTCCTCGTCCACGACCAGCTGGGTGACTCACCCGGCGGGAGCACGGTCACGATGGACTTCAGCGGGCTTCCGACGGGCGGTGAATGGGTTGTTCAGGACGACAACTACCCACAGTCCGAGGACGAAACCCAGGACGACGAGTGGGAAATCGGCGACACGACCGCGAGCATCGACTGGATGTGGAGCGATGACCGGAACGACGGCGGCGTGTACAGCGGTGTCGGCAACATGAGCGGCACCATTGTCGTCGACCCCGGATTCAACGAGGACGCCGACTACTGGGGCGACTGGGGGTACTCGGGGAGCGACGAACACCGTCTGACGAGCTGGACGCTCGTCGACGCGGACGGTGACGAGCGCTCCCTCGACCGCGACCGGCGCGTGTTCGCGCACGGCGGTAGCTGTCTGGAAACGCCGCCGGCCGCGAGCCTCAACGGGCCGAGCACCACTGAAGTCGGCGCGAGCGCTACCTTCGACGCGAGCGGTACGAGCGACGACGGCGAGGTCGGTGGCTACGAATGGGACTTCGACGGCGACGGCGAACCCGAGGAAGTGACGACCGACGCAACCGTCTCACACGCGTTCGACGAGCCGGGGAACTACACGGTCGGGGTGACGGCGTTCGACACGTACGGCAACGGCGACGAAGCGACACTCGACGTCCAAGCGGCACAGCCGGCGTCTCCGCCGACGGCCGTACTGGATGCGCCCGCCGAGGTGACCGTGAACGAATCGGTGACGCTGGACGCCAGCGAGTCAACCGACGAGGGGGCAATTTCGGAGTACCGCTGGGACTTCGACGGTGACGGAGTCGTCGACGCGAACACCACGTCTCCGACCATCGAGCACGCGTACGACGAGGCTGGCGTCGTCGAAGCCAGCGTCGAAGTCGTCGACGAGGACGGTGAGACGTCGACAGCGACCGCGTCAATCGACGTGCTCCCCCCGAACCAGCCGCCGAACGCGTCGCTCGATGCGCCTGACGCGCCGCTCGAAGACGAATCGGTGACGCTGGATGCGAGCAACTCCACGGACGACCGCGGTATCGACGAATACGAGTGGGACTTCGACGGCGACGGCACCGTTGACCGGACCACCGACGAACCGACGGTCCAACACGCGTTCCCCGACCCGGGGAACGTCACTGCGGCGGTCACAGTCGTCGACAGTAGTGGGGATACCGACACCGCCAGCGCGACCATCGATGTTCAGCCCGTCGACGACCCACCAGTCGCCAACCTCGATGCGCCCGCGATTGCGACCGTCAACGAGTCTGTGACCCTCGACGCGAGCGATTCGACCGACGATAACGGTATCGAGCGCTACGAGTGGGACGTTGACAGCGACGGAGTCGTCGACGCGAACACGACCGCGCCGACACTCGACCACACCTACAACGAGACTGGTAGCGTTCAGGCCACTGTTTCAGTCGTCGACTCCGGCGGGAACGCGACGAGTGCAACAGTCGAAATCGACGTCCGGCCGCCAGACGACCCGCCGAGCGCAGTCCTCGATGCGCCAGCAAACGTCTCCGCGGGCGAAACGGTACGCTTCGACGCGAGCAATTCGACCGACGACCGCGGTATCGACGAATACGAGTGGGACTTCGACGGCGACGGCACCGTCGACCAGGAGACCGACGAGGCGACCGTTACTCACGAGTACGAGACCGGTGGCGAGTACACCGTCAGCGTGACCGTCACGGACGCCGCTGGCCAGTCTGCCACCGCAACTGCGGCGGTCGCCGTTTCCGGACCGCCGAACGCGAATCTCGACGCCCCGGCGACTGCGACGGTGAACCAGTCCGTGAGACTGGACGCGAGCGAGTCGACCGACGAGAGCGCCATCGCGGAGTACCGGTGGGACGTCGACGGTGACGGAACGGTCGACGCAAACACCACTGACCCCGTCTACGAGCACGCGTACAACGAGACCGGTGATGTCGAGGCGACCGTCACCGTCGTCGACGACGACGGGCTGACGGGCAGCGCGATGGCCGCAATCACCGTCGCGGAAACGGCGCCGGTGAACGCCGCCTTCGAGGTGGCGACGAGCGACCCGACGGTCGGCGAGTCCGTCACATTTGACGCGAGTGCGTCCACGCCGACCACGGACATCCGACAATTCAGTTGGTCGTTCGGTGACGGCTCGAACGCGACCGGACAGACCGCAACACACACCTACGAATCGAGCGACGAGTACACGGTCACCCTCGACGTCGAAACGACGAGCGGCGACACGGCGACGGCGACTAGAACTGTCTCAGTCGCCCCCGCGTCGAACAACGGGGGTGGCGGAACCGGTGGCGGCGGTACCGGTGGTGGCGGAACCGGCGGTGGCGGGACTGGTGGCGGTGGAAACAGTGGTGGCGGCAGTGCTGGTGGTGGAAGTTCGGGGGGGAGTGCGGGTGGTAGCGGCGGCGGTCAAACGTCCACCGGGACCCCGGACATCGGGCAGGCGAACGTCTCGCTGTCCGAGCGGACGCTGTACGTCGGTGACTCGCTGGTCGTCGAAGCGTCAGCGTCGAACAAGGGCGACGGCCCCGGGACCAAGGACATCGAGTTCGAGGTCGAGAGCGACGAACTCGAGACGCGGTCGGTGGAGCTCGAAGCAGGCGAGACGCGGACCGTGACGTTCACGCACGTGTTCGAGACGCCCGGTAACAAGACAATCGAAGTGGACCACGGCGAAAAACAGTACGTGACAGTCGAGCCCCGCGTCCCGAACTTCTCCGTGACTGGGTTGGATGCCGGCAACCAACCGGTCGAAGTCGGCGAGGCGTTCACGCTCACCGCGGCCGTCGAGAACACCGGCCCCGTCGACGGCACCGAAACCGTCGAACTACAGCTGTTCGACCAGGTCGTCGACGCGAAAGACGTCACCGTGCCGGCGGGCGAGACGGTGCAAGTGGCGTTCACGCGCGAAATTCAGGCGGCCGGAACGTACGACGCGGTCGTGGGCAACGAGTCTGCGTCAGTCGAGGTCGTTGCTGAAGGCGAATCCGCACAGGCCACCACGAACCAGTCTGGGTCGACGTCCGGCGGGACTGTCCCCGGGTTCGACCTCGTGGCAACCGCGTTCGCAATTGCTGTCGCGTCGCTGGCGCTGCTGCGGCGTCGTACATCTTAAAAGAAGAGCGCGAGCGGCCTCAGCAGCCGTTCGAAGCGAACGTGTTGTCGCGGCTCCCTTCTCGCTGGACAGTTTGGTGGTGGCGGTTCTCGCACACGCTGTTGTCGCGTACGAGATTCCCCACCGACCCGCGGAGGTCGATGCCATCGTCGGTGTTTCCGCGTGCGGTGTTCGCGGTGACCGTACTGTTGTGGACGTTCCGGAAGAAGACGCCGTCGTCGCCGTTGTCCGAGAACTCGTTCGACTCGACGGCGACACGAGTGGTGTTCTGCACGTCGAGGCCGTCGTCGCCGTTCTCCCGTGCGCTGTTGTTCGCGAGCACGTTCCCGTCTCCGACCACGTAGACGCCGTCGTCGCCGTTACGCGAGAGGACGTTCTCGGTGACCACGTTGTCGGTGGCGTTCGCGAGCGCGACGCCGTCGTCGCGGTTGTCAGTGACGTTGTTCGCGTTGACGGTGACGTTCGACGACTCGTGCACGCGAATGCCGTCGCGGTTGCCGGTGACGTTGTTCCCGCGCACCGTCGCCTGCGTCGTCGTCACGAGCACGACGCCGTGCCCGTTGCTCGCGGTGACCGTGTTGTTCACGACGTGGTTCGCGGTGTCTTGCTCCGCGTCCGCGAAGAGCTGGCTGAGCGTGTTGCTGTAGTATGAAGCCGCCCACGACGCGTCGAGGAACGACGGGCGAGCGACGTCTGCGCTCGGCTCGCCGGCGACTTCGATACCAGTTCCTTCGGTCGCATCGACCACGTTTTCGTGGACGGTGACGTTCCCGGACTTCGAGACGTCGATGCCGCCGATACTCGTCGACACGGTGTTGTTCGCGACAGTCGCGGTCCGGACGGTAGTCACGCGGACGGCCCCGCCGCGGGCGTCGGCGATGTCGTTGTAGAGGACTTCGGTATCGTCGGCGCGGACGTCGACTGCGGTCCCCGTGAGATTCACGAATGTGTTGGCTTCGACGACAGTTCCGGTGCCGTCTCCGTCGACGCGTACGCCCGCTGTGCCGTTCGCCAGCGTGTTGTTCCGCACCGCGATGTCCGTCCCGTCTCGAACGTGAACGCTGACGATGGAGGTATTCTCGAACGTACTCTCTTCGATAGCGCCGTTGGTGACGTCGGTGAATGCGACGCCGGTCTGCCAGCCGTCGACGGTGACGTTCGTCACGCGGACGTGGTTGACACCGGACGCCGTGAACGCCGCGCCGGTCGCGTTCTCGGGTGTGATGCCGTGTCCGTTTCCAGTTATCGTGACGTTGCTCGCGGTCACCTCGAAGCAGGGGCCGGTGGACGCGTTCTCGATGTCCACAGTGAGATTGTACGTGCCCGGCTGGTCGATGGTTTCACACGCCGATAGCGTCTGTTCTTGGGGTTGTGTGGCTGCTCCGGCAGCGGTCCCCACACCCACCAGCGCGCCGGCTGCGACGATAGTGGCCGTCACGAGAACGACGGCAGCAGTGGTGACGATGTGGTTGTCTGTTTGTTGCATAGTCGTCGCCAACCGAGGCAGTACGACGGTATTGTAAGGCAGTGCTTTCGCCACCACGAGTACTGAAGCCACGCTTTCGAGGCGCGTCTGCGGCGCACACCGAAGACTGGGGCGTGCCAACAATATTGGGTGGTGTGGCAGTCCTCGCCTGTGAGCCGGTGCCTAACAAAGGATGCTGGTGGGCATAGCCGAGGTGTATGCGACTCCGACACCTGAAGTCGTCAAGCGTCGTCGTCGAAGACGGTGACACGTCAGTACTCTGTGACCCGTGGTTGCTCGACGGAGCGTTCTACGGCTCGTGGGCGCACTATCCGCCGCTGGAGTTCGAGCCGGAGGATTACAACGACGTCGACTACATTTACGTCTCCCACATCCATCCGGACCACTTCCACAAGCCGACGATGGAGCGCTTGGACACCGATATCCCGGTGCTCATCCACGACTACGCCACCGACTTCCTCAAGCAGAACGTCGAACGGCTCGGGTTCGAGGCCATCGAACTTCCGCACGCTGAACGCACCCACTTGGAGGGCGACCTCCACGTCAACGTGCTCGGCGCGGACAACTGCGACCCGGAAGTGTGTGGCAACTACTTCGGCTGCGGGTGGTGGACCGAGCCGTCGGGGGACCGAACCACCGACGGTTCCACGCAAATCGACTCGATGGCTGTCTTCGACGACGGCGACAACGTGCTCGTGAACGCCAACGACTGCCGATGGCCGCTCTCCGAGCGGGCGTGCGCGGTCGTCGACGAGCAGTACGACGACGTTGACCTGCTGTTGATGCAGTACTCCGCGGCGAACTTCTACCCGCAGTGTATCGAGGACTACACGCACGAGGAGAAGCTCGCTGCCCGCGACGACGTCATCGCGGAGATGTACGAGGACGCGGAGGGGTTCATCAACGCGCTCGAACCCGAGCACTTCATGCCGTTCGCGGGCAGCTACGCGCTCTCGGGGTCGCTGGCGGACCGCGACCAGTACGTCGCCTCGCCGCGTCGCATCGAAGCGTTCTGGCATTTCGCGGACAGCGAAAATATCGAGCCCGACCACAGCAGCCCGATTCTGCTCAACAGCGAGGCGTACTTCGACCTCGAGACCGAGACGCCGTCCGAGGAGTACACGCCCATCGACGCGGACGCCCGCCGTGAGTACGTCCAGACGGAGCTCGCGGAGCGGACGTTCCCGTACGAGGACGACGACCGCCCGACGCTGTCGGAGCTCGTCGATCTCGTTGACCCCGCCTTCGAACACATGGACGAGAAGCGCGAGGGAATTGACTGGGAGAGCGACACGACCGTCATCGTGGACCTCGTCGACGACCAGGTCGCGGCGATGTCGATGAACGGTGACGGCTACCAGGTCACGACCGCCGACGACGTCGACACCAGTGATGGGTACGTTCGCATCTCGATGGACGAACGCCTGCTCGCTCGCATTCTTCGTGGGCCGCAGTACGCTCACTTCAACAACGCCCAAATTGGTTCCCATATCGGCTTCGAGAAGCAGCCCGACATCTACGAGCGGCCACTGTACTACGCGCTGAGCTTCTTCCACGCGTAGGATACGGTCCGCCTAACAATATTCAGCGGACCCAACGATTCGGCCAGACTGATGACCGGTCATGGATATCGTTGCCGAGTTGAGTATCACGGTAACCTTCGGGGGATGTGATGGTGGGGGACAGGACCACGCCAGAGAATGAACGTGAGCGCAGTCGCTTCGTGGCGGTTGCCGACCTCGTGTTCGTCGCGGGTTGTGCGCTCGTTGCTGGTGTTGCGATCATCACTGGTGTACTCGGCGGTACAGCCCGCGTGCTCGTCGCAGCGCCACTGCTTGGATTCTTCCCGGGTTACGTCGTCGTCGCCACACTGTTCCCGGCGCGTGCCACGACGACGACGGACACGCCGGCGAGCCGTTGGGTGCGTGGGCCGAACTGGACCAAGCGGTTCAGCCTGTCCGTCGCTGCCTCCCTGGTCGTGCTCGTGCTCGCAGCGCTCCCGCTGTCGGCACTCGGTGCGGCATTCGACGTGACGACGCTCACCGGAGTTGTCGTTGGCGTCACGCTCGCCGGTGCGGTCGCGGCCACCTTCGCTCGCCGCTCTCTCGCTGCAGCCGACCGGTTCGTTGTTCCCGTCGATAAACTGGTCGCTGGCGCGCGCGCCAGAACGGTGGACGCGTCGTTACTCGACGCGGGGCTGAACGTCGCACTGGCCGTCGCAGTTGTCGTCGCCGCGAGCACGGTCGCGGTCGGGCTCGCGGCTCCAGACCGTGGGGAAGCCGACACCGAGGTCGCGCTGCTCAGCGAGCAGGGCGACGAACTGGTCGCAAACAACTACACGACGTCGTTCCAGCGCGGTGCGGCCAGCAACGTCACGCTGACTGTCGAGAACCGCGAGGGCGCCTCGATGGAGTACACCGCAGTCGTCGTTCTCGAACGCGTTCGGACGGGCGGCGACAGCGCCGTCCTCGAACGCACGGAGCTCGACCGCGAGACGCTCGCGGCTGCCGACAGGGAGACAGTCCGCGAGCGGCTTTCGGTGCAGCCGACCATACTCGGGGATAACCTCCGTCTCAACGTCTTCGTCTACGAGGGTGATGCACCTGCGACCGCGACCGCCGACACTGCCTCCCATCACCTCTACTTGTGGGTTGACGTCAACCAATCTGACGGGGCAGCGTAAGATGTGGCCGTGGGAACATCTCGCGGCCGCATACCTCGTGTTTTCGCTGCTGAGCCGGCTACTGTGGCGAAAGCCACCGACGGCGCGAGCGGCCGTCGTGGTAGCAGTGGCAGGACTGTTACCCGACCTCGTCGACAAGCCGCTGGCGTGGTGGTTCGCCGTTCTCCCGTCCGGACGTTCGCTCGCGCACTCGTTGCTTGTCATCGGTCCCGTGCTCGCGGTCGTTCTGGTCGCGGGGTGGCTGCTCAACGAGCGCCCGGTCGCCGTCGCGTTCGCCGTGGGCTATCTCTCACACCTCGCTGGCGACGTCGTGTACCCACTGGTCGTGAAGGGCGAACTGCGTCTCGGCTTCCTGCTGTGGCCGGTCGTCGCCGCGCCTGCTGGTGGCGCCGACCGCGCGCTCCCACACGTCCGCGAACTCGTCGCCGCATTCGTCCGATTCCTCACAACGCCGCGAGGCACACTGTACGCCCTCGGCGACGTCGTGTTGGTCGCCAGCGCGGTCGTCGTCTGGCTGTGGGATGGAGCGCCGGGGCTACCCAGGCGGCGTCGGTGACCAGCACCCGATAGTCGAAGCATAACAATCCGTTAACAGGGTGACTTGCCGTCGATGACACTCCGAACTGCTGTGGTCGGCGGCGGCACCGTTTCCGGCGTCCACCTCGACGGTCTCACGCGCAACCCACGAACGGAACTCGTTGCCATCTGCGACACCGACGAGGAGAACGCGCGGGATATCGCCGACGACTACGGCATCGACGCGTACTTCGACGTGGAAGCGATGCTCGCGGACGCCGACCTCGACTGGGTGCACATCTGCACGCCCGTACAGACGCACCTCCCGATAGCGAAACTCGTCATCGAGGCTGGTATCCCCATCCAAATCGAGAAACCGATTACGGAGACCTACGAGGAGTTCGAGGAGCTCGCCGCGCACGCCGAGCGCCACGGCGTCGTCGTCTCCGAGAAACACAACCACAACTTCGACCCGGTCGTGCGGGCGGCGATGGAGAAAAAGCGTTCCGGCGAACTCGGACCCGTGCGTGGCGTCGACGTCATCTACACGGGGTCGAGTCGGCCGGACGACCCGAACCGCGGCCCGTGGAACTTCGAGCTCGCAGGCGGCGAATTCGAGGAAGGCATCCCACACCCGCTGTACATGACGCTCCGCGCCGGTGGCTACCCGCGCAGTGAGCAAGCAGTCACCGCAACGACGTCGCTTTTCGATGACTACGAGCAGGATTTCTCCTACGACGGCGCGCAAATCCAGTACGCCACTGACGACGGCGTGCTCTGCACGACGAAAGTGCTGGGGGACACGCGGCCGGTCCGCCAGCTTCTGATTCACGGCGAGGAGAAGTCGCTCACCGCCGACCTCATCTCCCAGACGCTCGTCGAACACGACCGCAACTACAAGGCGTCGGCGGCGGCGCGCGCGCTCAACAACGTCGACCAGGTAGACGACCGCGTCGCGGGGACCGTCGCGAACGTTCGCTCGGTACTCAAACGCAAGCGCAACGACGACTGGGACACGCTCCGCCTACTGAACGCGCACTACTACCAGAACGACGCCGAGTCCCGTGCGCTCGAAGCCGGCGCCCCCGAGCGGATGCCGGTGCCGCTCTCGGAATCCCGGTGGATGATGTACCTGATGGCGTCGATTCGCGCCGACGCGACGCACGAGCGAGCAGACGAACAGGCCGGCCATCCGGTCGAACCCGCCATCGGACGGGACGGAGAATGAGTCGCCCGGGGAGATGTTAGAGCACGACCCGGCGTCCGTGCTCGACGACCGGATTCGTGGATTCGGCCGGCAGCTCGTCGACCGCCGAACCGAGTTCGAGAGCGTCCTGCTTCGAGCGCGTGACGTGTACGCGAGAGGGTACATCGCAGCGAGATGCGTCGCCAACCGATGGCGCTACGACGCACCGCCGGACCCCTACCGGATGATTTCCGTCGACCCCAGCAACGTCGAATACGTCAGGCCCTCCAACGCGCCGAAATTCCGGCGCGCGGGACGCGTTGCGGGCGGGAACTGGGACCGCACCGATGACCGCTTCGAAGACCTCGATGTCTACCGTGCCTACGAGCAGCACTTCAGGGACGACGTGCCGTGGGAGGAGACCGCGTTCTTCGACCGCATCGTCGCCGAACTCGACGCTGGCGCCGAGCGCTGGGGGTGTTCGACGCGCGCGCAGTTCGAGACACGCTGCCGGCGCCTCGACGACCTCTACGAGACCATCGCCGAGAAAGGATACCGGACGCAGGCGGAACTCCGAAACGCGGGCGGCAGGGACCCCATCAAATCCCCACACGCGCTGAAAACCGAGCGGCTCAAAGACGAGATTGCAGTCCACATCGCCCGCGACGGCGAAGTGCTCTTCGAGGACGGGCGGAACCGTCTCTCGATTGTCAAAGTGCTCGGCCTCGACAGCGTCCCCGTCCGAGTGCTGTGTCGCCACGAGTCGTGGCAGGCAGTCCGGGACGCGTACGTGCGTGGTGCCCCGGCGGTCGAGAGTCATGGCGACCATCCGGACCTCGCCGGCCTCGAATTCGGTTCGAAGCGCTGACGCTTAGCGAGCGGAAGCCCGGACTCCACAGCGATTCCTTCTCTCGAGTTCCAGCGCGGAAAAACAGCCGCGGTTTCGCCGTTATCGCACTGGGACTGCGTGTTCGACGAGGTCGCGCAGTCCTTCGCCGAGCGCCACGCGCGCCTCGAAGCCGAGTTGGCGCTGCGCTCGAGTTACGTCGGCCTCACTGTGTTCGATGTCGCCAGCTCGCGCCTCGGTGTGCGTGACCGTCGACGACGACCCGGTGACGTCACGGACGATGTCCGCCAGCTCGCGGACGGTGATGCTGTCGCCAGTGCCGACGTGGTACGCGCGGCCGACATGGTCGGTAGTGGCAGCTGCGAGGTTCGCGCGAACCACGTCGGAGACGTGGACGAAGTCCCGCGTCTGCTCGCCGTCGCCGTCCACTGTCAGCGGTTGGCCCGACTGCGCCTGTTCGAGGAACGTGCTGATAACGCCGCTGTACTCGCCGGCGGACTGGCGCGGCCCGTACACGTTGAAGTACCGGAGCGCTACGGTGTCGAGGTCGTAGAGGTCGTGGTAGAGCCGCGTGTAGTGGTCGATGGCGAGCTTGTCGACGCCGTACGGCGACGTCGGCTGTTTCGGTTCGCTCTCGTGGATGGGGACGTCGACCGGATTCCCATAGATGCCGACGCTGGACGCCGTGACCACGCGTGCGTCCTCACGCCGCGCGGCTTCGAGGACGTTCAGCGTCGCAGCGACGTTGGCGTCGTGGCTGGCAATCGGCCGCTCGACGGATTCGGGAACGCTCACGAGGCCGGCCTCGTGGAACACCACGTCCACGCCCGCCATCGCGTTGTCAACCGTGCTGGCGTCGCGCACGTCGCCCTCGACGACCGTCGCGCCCTCCGGCACGTTTTCGCGGCGTCCCGCGGAGAAGTCGTCGAGCACCCGGACGTCGCTGATGTTTGCGAGCGCGTCCGCGATGTGGCTGCCGATGAAGCCGGCGCCGCCCGTGACGAGGACGGTGGTATCTGCGAGTGCTGCGGCGGCTGTCTGTCTTCGAGGTGACGGCATACTCCACAAATCAGGGACTGCGTGAATTGTTATGCAGTGAACAAGCACAATCCCACGGCCGTTAGGACGTGGATACGCGTCGTCACTCAGTGACACATTCCAACGGCAATTGCTTGACATCCCCCTCCGTCTTCAGCCGGAGGAGGCTGTCAAGCAGTGCGTAGCACTACGTCAGCAGCCCTGCGATTCGCCGAACGTCGAGGACGCCGCCAGCGACCGAGAGTGTGGCCCACACGCCGACGCCGAGGAACACGGCAGCGAGTAGCGATACGAGGCCCGTGACGTGCGGTAGTGACAGCCAGACGGGGACGGCCATTCCGACGGAGACGAGACACGCGATGGCGAGTCGGCCGAGCACGTAGCGGACGCGAATCGTGAGCTCCTGGTGGATGAAGTAGACGTTCGAGAGCGTGTAGACGGTGTACGTGACGACGGTCGCAGCGGCAGCGCCGACGACGCCGAAGACGGGGATTAGCATGACGTTCAGGCCCGCGTTGGCGACGGCCATCGCGCTCTTGATGATGGCGCGGGAGCGCGCTCGCCCAAGATAGTCGAGACCGTCGCTGGTCACCTTGTTGATGGCGTTCACGAGCATGAAGCCACTGAACACTTGAAGTGCGGGGACGGCGCCGAGGTAGTCGGCGCCGAAGACGTACCGGACCATCGGTTCCGCGACGAGGACGAGCCCGACGACCGCGGGAACGTACGCGAGCAACACGTACTCCAGGGACCGCTCGTAGAGTTTCGCCGCGCGGTCGCTGTCGCCCTTCGATGACTGTTCGCCGAGCGCCGGCGAAATGGTGTACCCGAACGAGGACGCCGGCGCCGCGACGAAGTCCGACACCTGTTTCGCGATGGTGTAGTAGCTCACGGCGGTCATGTTCAAGAGGACGCCGACGAGCAGCGTGTCCACTTTCTTGTCGAGGACGTTCGCGCCCCGCGTGGCGGTCAGGGGGATGCTGTATTCGAGGAGGCGCCGGGTGAGTCCCGACGTGGACTCCGGTGCGGGGTCGTAGTCCGTGTAGAACTTCGTGTACGCGAGGTACGCGCCGACGGCGGCGGTGAGCACGAGGCTGGCGACGTAGCCGTAAAGCGCGCCGGTGACGCCGAACCCGAGGAGGACGAACCCGGTTACCAGTGCGAGGCGGCTGACGCTGGTGATTGCAGTGAGAGTCGCACTGTAGGTGACGCGGTTGAATCCCTGGAACAGCGCCGCGAAGTAACTCCGGAACGCACGTCCGACGACATAGAAGCCGCCGACCAGCAGGAACGGCACGAGGGACGGTACGCCCAAGCCGCGCGCAACGGGGCCGCCAATCAGGACTGTGGCGCCCGCGACGAGCACGACGAGCGCGAGGAAGTACTGCAGCGACTGCCGGATGACGTGTGGCACCTGGCCGGGGTCGGTTTCGACGAACTCGGTCACGTACCGCGCTGTCGACTTCGGGAGGCCGAGCGTCGCGAAGATGGTGACGACGCCGAGTGCCGATAGAACGAAGTTCAGTTGGCCGTACTGCTCGGGGTCGAGGAGGACGCGCGTCAACACGAGAATGAGGATGCCGTTCGACGCGATGTCCAGAATGGTAGCGCCGAACGTCGCTTTCACGCCGCGGGCGATGCGGTCGACGAGCGACATCTATTCGTCGCCCCCGTGGACGACGTAGAGGTCGAAGCCGTTGCTCGTTCGGACGCGGTTCACGGTCGGCGTGGTTTCGAGCGCGCGGAACCCGCTGGCGGGATACCGGAAGCCGTCGTAGAGCTGTACTTCCGTTTCGCGGGTGCCCGACGTTATCGCCAGATACCGTGTTTCGCCGAACGCGTCGCTGTAGTTCGCGGCTGCGAACACGGATGGAAGCACGCCTTCGCGATAGCCGGGGAACGCAAGCGTCTCCCGCGCTCGTTCAGTCCCGTAGTGATAGTCGACGTACCGTCGCGGACCGCCCCGGATTCCCGTGAACGCGACGTCGTCGTCTCGATACTCGAACGCCGCGCCGTAGCCCTCGATGGTGGATTCGGTGACTTGTTTGGACGGTTGGTAGACGTACGGCGACGGGTGGACCGAAATCAGGCCGATTGGTGCCAATACCAATAGGAAGACGGCGACGACGACGGCTCCCGAGCGGCGCCACTTGCGGGCCGCGAGCCAACCACGACCGCGGACGAGTGCCGCCGCGCCAACGACGGTGATTGGCACCATGATAAATCCCTGATAGCGGAAGTACATGTCGCCCGCGTTGGACGCTAACACGACGGCGAAGACCGCACCCAGCGGTACCAGCCCGGCGGTGACGTAGCCGACGAGCGTGTCGGCGTCGTCGCCGCGGTGGCGGGCCAGCACAACGATGATGAGCGCGGCAGCGAGCGCGGACAACAGCGTCGCGGCGCCGAACAGTTTCGAGAAAATTTCGACGACGCTGCCGCCGACGACAGTCAGTGACGCGGACTTCTGACCGACGACGTCCCCGGTCGACGGGCCAGTCCGGAGGATGCTCTGAATCGTCGAGAGGAAGGCGCCCTGTGCGCGCTCGAATCGCGGCGCCCACGCGAGAAACGCCGCGACCACGACTGCGGTGTGAGCGTACAGCGGTCGGTGGGTGGCGACGGCATCGAAGTCAGTGTAGCGCCGGCCGAGGAACTGGACGCCGGCTATCGCGGCGAAGACCAGTCCCGCGTTAAGCGCCTGCTGCGGGTGGACGAGGACGATAGCGGCGGACGCGAGCACGAGCAGGACACCAGTTCCCGTGACGGTAACCGGCCACCGAAGCAGCGACGAGTGTGGACGGTCGCGGTCAGAGTCATCGGACTCTGCACCCGCTCCGGTGTCGAGGTCGCCGACCGTGTACGCGAGCGCGAGATACAGCACGAACGCGAACAGCAGAATCGCCTGGCTTGCGGGGTGTGCGTTCGGATGGACGGCGATGAGATTGATGGGGACGAACAGCACTGCAGCGAGCAGTCCGACCGGGTACGCCCACGGCGCGTCCGCGAGCAGTTCGACCGCGAGCGGAACGAACAACACGAACACGAGCGGGAACGCGAGGAGCACGACGTACGTGTTCGCTAGCGTCAACGGCACGTCGGCGACGCGGCCGACGAACACGGTGAGCGTGTGGATGCCAGGGTACAGGAGGTTCGTCGGTTCGAGTGTTCCGGCGGCGATTTCCCGCGCCCAGCCGACGTGACTGAGTGAGTCGCCGGCGCCGTAGAACTCGTAACCGCGGACGATTGGCATCGCGAAGACTGTCGTGGCGGCGCCGACGACGAGCGCGATACCGGCGGCCCACGAGCCGGTTCGACGGGGAACCGTCGAGGCGACGACGCCGCCAGCGACCAGTGCGACCACGACGCCAGCCCACGTCGCGGCCGGCGTTGCGGCGTACAACGACAGCTCGTAGCCTGTCGCCGGTCTCGCATGAGCGACGAGGACAGCGGCCGTTAGCGCGAGACAGCCAGCGAGCAGTACGAGTTTCTGAATGCGACTGGGTCTAGTCATGTGTGAATGGCGCGCGATGTCGGTCGTAGGGCCCGGTGTTGCACTGTGGGACGCCCGATAGGGTCGCTGTCGGCGTCACGAGCCATCGACGACCTCCCGGTAGACTTCGTAGAGGCGGTCACTGGTTCGTTCGACACTGACTTCGCGAGCGGCTGCTCGACCATTCGAACGCTCGTCGACAGTGAGCACCTCAGTCAACGCGTCGACGAGCTCGGCGTCGGACGAGCAGGCGTGGGACTGCGTGACGCCGTCGACGCGAGCGGAGACGTCGCCGACAGCCGTAGAGACGATTGGGAGGTTACACGCCAGCGCCTCCTTGACGGCGTTCGGCGACCCCTCGCGGCGTGACGTCACGAGGAGCGCGTCCGCGGCGTTCATGCGCACCGGCATCTCGGCGTGCGGAACGCCCGTAACGGTGTGGAGGGCGACGGGCACGTCGAGGCGCTGGCGGGTCGCCTCGACGACGCGTTCGGCGCGCGGGTGGTCTTTGACGCCGCGCTCCGGCGGGTACGGGAACAACACGTGGTGGGCGCCCTCGCGCCAGCCAAGCGCGTCTCGGGCAACCGACTGGGCGGTCGGCTGGAAGCGGTCGAGGTCGACGCCGTGGGGGATGACCCGGCAATCCTGTCCGAGCGCGTCAGCCATCCGCGGCGACATCACAACGGTCTCGTCGGCGAACCGCGCGCAGAGTTTGCTGAGCCAGCCGTACTCGCCCATCAAGTCCGTCCCCCACAGAGAGAGGACGACGGGAAGGTTGGGCTGGAGGACGGCGTGCGGCGCAGTTAGCCCGTAGTTGGCGTGGACGAGGTCGTAGTCACCGAACGACGCTTTGAGGACGCCCGGGTAGAGGCGCGCGTAATCTAGTACCGACCGGCCGGACGTCTCGCCGTCGTCGTACTCTCGGTATCCCGGAACCGCCAGTGTGGTCTGTTCGACGCCGCGTGCGGCGAGCTGTTCGACCTGCTGTTCGAAAAATCGCGAGTCTTGATTCGTCACGAGATTGAGCACGCGCACGGCGCGACTCACCGGCTCACCAGTCGGTAGGCGGTCTTCGCGGCGGCCATTCCGGCGCCGCTGGATTCGAGCGCGTAGTAGGGAACGAGGGACGCGCCGAACTTGCTCTTGTACTGGCAGAGTCGCTCCGTGTTCGCGCCCATCAGGTCGTACGTGTCCACCGATTCGCGGGGGTCGCCTGCGGCGATGTCTTGGATGACGTGCCAGTGGAGGAGGCTGTTGACGCTCGTCCCCTCGTAGATTGTGCGCGCGCCGCCGAGCCAGTAGTACGCGGCGTCGTTGCTGTAGAGGACGACCATCCCGGAGAGGTAGTCGCCACCGGGTCCCCGAGCGACGTACGTGCGGCAGCGGTCGTCGGCGGCGAGCGCGCGCGTGAGGTCGCTGACGTACGGCCAGTCGAGCGTGAACCCGCGGTCTTGTTCGCGGTAGCGTTCGCGGGTGTGCTCAAACACTGCGCGTACGCCGTCCTCGGCAGTGACGTCGACCTCTATGTCGAGGTCCTGTCCGTCACGAATCTCCCGGCGCAGGCTCTTGCTGAACGACTTCAACAGCTCGTCGGTGTCCGCGTCGACGTCGAGGTGGTACGTGAACGAGGTGTCGAGGTCGAGATTCGACCACACGTACGGCCGCGGGTCGGGGTACGACGTCGGGCAGACGGTGCGGAACAGCGTCATCGACGCGTCCGTGTCGAGAGCGTCAAGGACGTGTTCAGCGAACCGGCCGTTGACCTGTTCGCGCTTGCGGCGCTTCGGGCTCGCCGGCATCACGAGCGGGCCGAGCCGCGGAATCGCGAGCCCAGGCGGAGGCGAGAGAATGGCGCGGCCGACCGCGCGCTCCTGCACGAAGACGGGGAACAGGCCTACCGGTCGGTCGCCCTTGAAGCCGCCGTACAGCCGGAGGTCGCCGCTCGTGTGGTCGTCAATGGCTTCCAGCGCCGCGGCTGTGTGGAATACTTCGAAGCCGGACGACGGCAGCGCGTCGTCCCACTCGTCGAGTGACAGTTGTCGAATCTCCATTAGCACCGACGGGTGGCTGCGGGGCAATTGTTATCCTCCGCGTACCCAATACCCGGCCACAGTATGGCTCCACTACCACCCACTTGGCGCGAGGTCGAGGTGGTTAGAGACGTTCGAGGAGGGTGTCGCGGACCGCACCCGCGCCGAGCGTGGCGGCCTGGCGGAGCGCGGCGACGGTCGTCCACGGGTCGTCCGGCCGGACAAACACTTGGTCGTCGTGAACGAGCGCGGTGGCGAACGCGCCCAGCGCCGCGACGTTGCCGTCGTCGAGCTGTTCGGCGAGCCACTTCAGGTCGCCGTACAGCAGCCGCTGGTGGACGACGTCGTCGCGGTACGCGGTGGGCACCTCGACGGGTTCGTCCGCGAGGATAGCGAAGTGCAGCCACGGAACGTCGACGCCGCTGTCGACTGCGAGCGGTAGCGACCCCCAGTAACGGCCGTTCACCTCTACGAGATAGAACTCCCCGTCCGGCGTCCGCATGAACTCGACGTGAATCGGGCCGGTCCAGCCGAGGTCCGCGACGACCTCGCGGGCGTACTCGAGCATCGTCTCGTCCCGATACCCGCGAATCAGCGTCGAACTCCCGCCGGACGCGGGCGTCGTGCGGAGGCGGAGCTCTTGGAAATGCGCGAGCAGCTCTCCCTGGTCGGCGACGCCGACAGTCGTCGTGGTGTCGCCGTCGATGTACTCTTGGACGATTGGTGGCGCGTTCCGCGTGCCGCTGTCGGCGTGCAGGAGTCGCTCGTAGGTTTCGACGAGCTCGAGCGGCGTGTCGGCGTAGTCACTGTCCCCGACTTCGTGGGTATGTAGCCGACCGTCGGGGTCCGCGACGTGCTTGCTCCGGGACTTGACGACGACCGGGTACGAGAGGTCGTCGGCGAACGCCGCGACGTCGGCCAGCGACGTGGGGGCGCGGGTGTCTGGCGTCGGTACTGAGAGGTCTGCCGCGAGTTCGAACGTCCGGGCCTTGTTGGCGACGCGCTCGAATCGCTGCCAATCTTCGGTGCCGACGCGCGTTCCCGTCGCTGCGAGCCTGGGTTTGGCGCGAGCGACGACTGTCGTCGTATCGTCGCGGATGGGGAAGACCGCATAGTGGTCGGTCCGGTCCAGGAATGCGGCGAGCTCGTCGACGAACGCCGCCGGTTCGACGCCCGGGTTGGGGTAGACGAACTCGCGGTCGACGTACCGCGAGCACGCGCCGAGGGAGTTCTGCGCGTCGGCTCCCACGGTAACGTCGAGGCCGCGCGACCCGAGGGAGGCGACGACGTCGAGAGACGCTTGGCTGTCGCCATCGAGTACGAGGGCGCGCACGGCTGTGGGTACCGAGGGGGTCATCTGTCCCAAACAGTACACAGTGCGGAGGATAGTAATAGACGTCGTACACGTCCGCTGCTCGGCGGTACGGCCGGCTTATTGTCACCCCGGGGGGTCAGCCGGGGTCGCCGGGCGAGTCGGCGAGATCGGTGGCGTCGTAGAACTCCGCTGGCGGCCCGACCCATGCCCCCATGTCGAGGGCGCGCTCGACGAGTTGCCGGTAGAGGCGCTCGTGCCCGGGGAACTCGCTTTCACTGAAGTGGCGTGGATGCCAGAGTACCGTCGCGACGGCGTCGTGCTCGCGTGCTTCTCGAAGGACGTCCTCGCAGGCTGCCCACGCCGCGTCGAAGTCTTCGCCGGGGTCCGGGAGGGCCTGCTCCATGATGGTCAGCGGGAAGACGACGAACTCGTCGTCGAACGGGCGCTTGACACCGTAGCCGTGCTGGAAGCCGTACTCGCCGCTGCTACCGAGGCTCGCGTCGTATCGGAGACCGAGGTCGCGGTAGTGGCGCCACGTTTCTGGCACCGAGAGATTGAGGTAGTGCTGACGACCGCCGACGATGTCGTCGCCGAGTGCGTCCTCAACGACGCGCTTCTCCGCGCGAAGTCGGTCGTCGTCTCGCGGCGATTCGTAGGACCCGTGGAGACCGACCTCCCAACCACCGTCCGCGAGGTCGTCGACGACAGCCCGAATCGCCGGGTCAGCCATCGAGTACCGTCCCGCGTACAGCTGCCAGCCCTCCATGGCCGCCCACTCGCGCACGGGGCGGTCGCGGAGGCGCTGCTCGGAGAGGAAGTAGAACGCCGACCGCACGCCGAGGGCGTCCTCTATCGCCATGACGTCCTCGAACTGCCAGTAGGGGTTGACGCCGGGCAGCAGCGTGGAAAGGTGGTAGCGTCGCCGCTCCGGCTCGGTGAGCGCGTAGTACAGCGACTGGTAGGTCTTGTACGGGCGGTCAACGTCGTGCGTGAGCAGGAGCGCGAACTCGTAGCCGTCCGGAATCGGGCGCTCGTCGCTTTCGAGCCCCGGGTAGTCGCCGGCGTCGGGGTCGTTTCCACTCATGACGCTGCCACCTCCTCGGTGAGCTCCACGACGAACGCCGTGACGTCGACGTTGTCCGCGAGGAGGTTGCGGCGTCGGTGCCGCCACCGTCGGTCGGCGTCGTCGTCAGCTGCGAGGGACAACGCCGTGTCGACGGCTTCGCGCTCGTTCATCGTGGACGCGACGAGGCCGTAGTCGGCCAGCGATTCGAAGTTCCCCATCTCGCGGTCGAGGACGTTGTACCGGACTGTAGGCGTGCCCAGCACGCCGGCTTCGGCCGCCATCGTCCCCGAGTCGCCCACGTACATGTCCGCGAACGCGAGCAGGTCGTGCATCGCGTCGGCTGGAACGGGCGCAGCGTGGTCAGCGAGCCGAGCCGGGAGGTCGCCTTCACTGGAGACGTACACGTCGCCGTGCTCAGTGAGCCCGTTCACGAGGGCATCGAGCGCGTTCGCCGAGAAGCCGTCGGTGCCGCGGTCGTGGTGGGCGTCCATCGCGACGAGCCGGACGACCGCGTACGGTGCGTCCGGGTCGACGCCGGCGTCGCGGAGCCGCGACGGGTCGGGCGTGAACCGCGCGGGGTGAAGGTACGCGAGTTCGTGGAACCCCTGGTAGCGGACGTGCTGTGTCGGTAGTTTGCGGTCGAACGCTGCCGGCGTCGCTACTACTTCGGCGAACGGCAGCGTGACGCGGTCGAGCAGGCCGGCAACCTCGGTATCGTGGAACACGACGTTCGGCACGCCGAGGGCCGACGCGACGTGGGCGGACGCTGGATTGAGCCGGCTGAGTACGACGTCCGGGTCGAACGACCGGGCGAGCCGGACGAGGCGGGCGCCGCGCCCCGTCCACTCTCGGAGTACGCCCGTCGCTCCCGCGCGTTTCCGCGAGAGGACCGTGTGGTCGACACCGAATGCGTCGAGCAGGGCCGTCGTGACGTCTTTCGCTCGGGATGCGACGCGGACCGTGTGGCCGCGCTCGCGGAACACCGCAATGGCGTGCCGGAAGAGGTGAACGTGGGCGGGATGTGTGACGTCGACGAGCACACGCATCACTCGAGGTATCCGAGGTCAGCGAGGCGCTGTTCGACTTCGTCCTCGTTGCCACCGCCGCCGTCACGGTCACCGGACAGTGGGGCGCGCGTTTCGACAGCGCGCTCCGCCGATTCCGACCCCGTTGCGAACACGTCGAGAACCTCGCCGTCCATATCGTCGGGGACTGCTGCCCCCATCGAGTGTAACAGAGTCGGCGCAAGGTCCGTGATGGACGTGCGTTGCGTCAATCCCTGTGAGCGGAAGCTCGGCCCGGAGAACAGGAAGATGCCTTCTGGCATGTTCCCGCCCTCCCAGACGCCCGCATCCGCGACTGCCTCGTCGGGGCCGACGGCGTCGCTGACGTGGACGTTTTGTCCCTGGTCGAGCAGGAGGTCGGGCGCGTGGTCGGCGTATGGGCCGGTGTAGAACTCCTCGCCGCGGTGGACGGCCTTCACGAGCGACTGCCCCGTCTCGGGATGCGTGACGGCTTCCAGCCCCTCGATGAGTTCGTCTCGAAGCGCCTCGTACTCGGGGTCGTCCCGGGAGATATTTAGATAGATTGGGCCCTGATTGCTCGCGACGGCGGTCGTCTCGTCCCAATCGAGCACGGAGAGCACGCGGTCGGCCTTCACGCCTTCCTTCCAGGGAACCATGCGCTGGATGCGTTCGGGGACCGCGTTGCCGAGCGTCTCCGCCATTCCGAGGCGCTTGGCGACGGAGAGCGCGCGCTCTTTCGTGACGCCGAGCCGCCGGAGCGTCGAGTCCACGCCGGCGTCAGCCGTCAGGTAGCCGTGCTCGGCGAGCCACGCGTTCACGTAGAAGACGGTGTCGACGTGCCACGTTCCGTGGTCGCTCATCACGAGCACGTCGTGGTCCGAATCGAGGAATCGGCCGAGGTTTTCGTCGATGCGCTCCCACGCGCGCCGGACGGGCTCGCCGTTCCAGAAGTAGTGCTGGAGCGCCATGCTGTAGAACACGGTCATATGGAGGAAGTCCGGGTTCTCGCGTTCGAGCAGGCGTTCGGCGGCCTCGAAGCGGAGGTCGATGAGGTCCAGTACGGCCTCGATTTCGGCCTCGCCCTTCTCGGTCGGCGATATCATCGGGTTCGGGTGGACGCGGTAGTCCAGTTCCTCCCGCAGGAACGTCTCGACGTCCGGCGGCGTCGCGAACCCCGAGTCCAGCGACCGGTACGTGGTCTCGGAAGCGTCCGGACCGCCCGCGACGACGAACCCGTCGATCTCCTTCGGCGGGTACGTCGAAGGCTTGTTCACGACGCCCGCGGTCATCCCCTCGTCGTTGAGGTAATCCCACAGCTCAGCGCTCTTGAAGTCCGTGGCGTCGTGGAAGACGTGGTCCCGGTTCGCGGTGTCGATGCGGTCGAACCGGAAGACATCGAGTTTCCCGGGGTTCTTCCCGGTGGCGTAGCACTTCCAGTTCGGCACGGTAATCGGCGGAAGGCAGCTCTCCGAGACGCCGCCGACGCCGTCGTCGATGAGTCGTTGCAGGTTCGGGAGGCGGCCCTCCGAGAGCCACGTGCCGAGCAGGTCCCAGTTCGCGCCGTCGAGTCCGATAGTGAGTGTCGTCATGAGTTGGCTGCTCCGTAGTCGATGAGGTGCATTCCGCGTTTCACGAGGTTGACCGCACGGTCGAACGACTGCGTCGCGACTAGTTCCGGTAGCGAGTCGGCCCACCGTTCGGGGTGTGCGAGCACGCACGCGCAGTCCACGTCGCCGGCACGAAACAGCGACGCGAGTTCCGAGGTCGTGTCCGCTTCGACGGTCTTCTCGTCGCCGCCCATCGTGTGGTCTTTAATCTTCAGCGGGCCGTCGAGCCACGTCCGGCCGGTGTCCGAGAAGTACGTGACGCTCTCGAAGTCCATCGAGAGGTACGCCTCTCCGAGGAGGTCGTACGACCCGAAGCCGGGGGCGTCGTCGCCAGTCCACATGTCCCGGTTGTCGTGGGGAGACAGCGGGTTGCCGTGCATGCAGACCGTCTCGACGCTGCACTCCCGTCGAAACATCCGGAGGTTGTTCGCGAACAGCGCGTGTGCGCCGTCGATGTCGCCGTTCGCTCTGACGTAATCCTCGTAGTGGTAGCCGACCTCGTGGCCGTACGCTTCCACGCGCTCGACGCGCTCGGGGGTGAACGTGCTCGTGCGATAGTAGTACGTGCTCGTGACGCCGTACTCGGCTTCGAGAGCCGCCATGCGCTCGGCGTTCTGTGGTCGCCGGTCCACGTCGTGTCGGAGTACGACGAACCGCTCAGGGAGGTCGTCGCTGGCGAGATAGTCGCGCACGGTGAGGGTGTCGTACCCCGCCGACGTGACGGCGTCTAGGAGGTCCGCGTACGCGTCCATCGTGAATTCGTCGGCCATCACCACCCCCTCCCGACGGTGTAGACCTGGTGGTGGCTGTCCGCGAGGTCGAGCGCGTCGTGGCCGTCCACGACGACTAACGGGTCGAACTTCGACCAGTCCAGGTCCTGGAATTCTTCGTGTGCGGTCGCCAGCACGACCGCGTCGAAGTCGCGGTCGGCGAACGCCGACAGCGAGACGTGCTCGGCAGGGACGCCGCTCGCGTCGACCAGCGGGTCCGTGACGGTGACGGTCGCTCCGCGGTCGTCGAGCAGTTCACAGATGTCGACCGCGGGGCTGGCACGGGTTTCCGCGACGCCCGCCCGGTACGTCAGCCCGAGAACCCCGACGGCGGTGTCCTCGACGGCGCCATTGCCGTTGAGCGAAACCGGCCCGTCCGTCTCACCGCGTGCTTCTAGTCCCTCGGCGACGCGATCGACGACGAAGCGCGGCATCGTGTCGTTGACTTCCCGCGCGGTCGCTACGAGCGGCGCGTCCGTCTGCAGCCAGTTCAACACGAAGTACGGATAGTACGGGATGCAGTGCCCGCCAACACCCGGGCCGGGCGTGTGGATGTCGCAGTACGGTTGGGTGTTCGCGGCGTCGATGGCGTCCCGCACTTCGATGTCGAGTTCGTCGGTGAGCCGTGCGAGGTCGTTCGCGAGCGCGATGTTCGCGTCCCGGTACAGTCCCTCGAAGACCTTCACGGCCTCCGCGGTGGTCGTATCCGCAACCGGAATCACGTCGTTATCGACGAGTTCGTCGTAGACGAGTTTCGCAGCCCGCGTGCTCTCGTCGTCGATGCCGCCGACGACTTTCGGGTGCGTGCCGCGGACGTCAGCGAGCGCGCGCCCGCTCGACGTCCGTTCAGGACAGAACGCCAACCCGAACGATTCTCGAGGGACGTCGCTGCGGTCTTCGAGCAGCGGTTCGACGACGTCCGCACACGTCCGTGGTGGCACGGTCGATTCCACGACTACGAGGTCGCCCGGCGTGAGGCCCGCAGCAACGTCTTGGATAACCGAGGTCACTGCCGAGAGGTCGGGGTCGTTGTTGTCGTCGACGAGCGTCGGGACGATGACGACGTGGACGCTGGCGTCGCTCGCAGCGGCCTGCGAGTCGGTCGTCGCAGTGAGCGACCCGTCTTCGACCAGTGATGCGACCAGTTCCGGGAGGTCGGGTTCGCCCTGGACGTGGCAGCGACCCGCGTTTATGCCGTCGACGACGGTTTCGTTGACGTCCACGCCGGTGACGTTCCCGGTGTTTTCGGCGTACACGGACGCCAGCGGGAGCCCCATCTTGCCGAGCCCGTACACCGCGACCGGGACGCTGCCGGACCGGAACCATTCGCGTTGGACGGCCGACGCCGCGGGCGCGTCGTATAACGATTGGCTCATGGCCGCACCTCCTGGGGCTCGCGGTCGGTGATGTGCGCGGCGACGCGGCTCGCTACCTCCACGGCACGGATGCCGTCTTCGGCGGTGACGACCGGTTCGGTGCCGTTGCGAGCGGCGTCCGCAAACGATGCGAGTTCGCGTTTCAGAGGTTCGCCGTTCTCCACGAGCGGGCGTTCGACGACGCTCTCGACGCGGTGACGGAGGTCGCCGTCCGCGGAGACGTACTCCGGCGTCGACCCGCGGTGAATCTCCACGGATTGGTCGACGTAGTCGACAGTCACCCGGCAGTCTTCGGCGGTGATCGCGAGCTGGCGAACCTTCTGTTGGGTGACGCGACTCGCGGTCAGCGTTGCCTCCACGTCGTCCTCGAACGAGCACGTCGCGGTCGCGTAGTCGCCGTCCTTCGTCCCGCTCGCGGACAGCGACGCCGGCTCCGCGTCCAACATCGAGCAGAGGATGTCGATGTCGTGAATCATCAAATCGAAGACGACGCTGGTGTCGATGTCGCGCTCCAGCGGCGGGCCGAGACGGTCGGCGGTCACCGCGATGATGTCCAGCTCCGGGACGATTGCGTCGAGCGCGCGAACCGCGGGGTTGAACCGCTCGATGTGTCCGATTTGAAGCGTGACGCCGGCACGCCGTGCGGCCGCTGCGAGTTCGCGCCCGCGCTCCGGGTCGGCGACGAACGGCTTCTCGCAGAGGACGTGGACACCGGCGTCGATGGCGTCCGCGACGACGTCCGCGTGGAAGCGCGTCGGAACCGCAATCGACACGGCGTCGACGCGGTTGAGGAGTGCGTCGATGTCGTAGGCGGTGGTGCCGTACTCGGTAGCAGCGCGGTCGGCGGCTGCGGCGTCGGCGTCCGTCACGCCGACCAACTCGGTGGCCGCGAGTTCGCGGTAGACGCGGGCGTGATTCTGCCCCATGCTTCCGACGCCGACGACGCCGGTTCGGAGTGGTTGCTGTGTCACGAATCCACCACCTCCTGGCTAGTCGCGGGTGACTCGGGTGCGCCGTCGAAGGAGGCGACCGCGTCCGCGACCGCATCGAGGTCGTTCGGCGATAGCCCGGGGTGGACGGGTAGTGACAGCACGCGCTCGGCGGCGCGTTCGGCGACCGGGAACTCGGCGTCGACGTCCGCGTACGCGTCCTGTTTGTGGATGGGAATCGGGTAGTAGACGCCGGTGTCGACGCCGCGTTCGGAGAGGTGCTCGCGGAGCGCGTCCCGGTCGTCGCTTCGGACGGTGAACTGGTGGTAGACCGAGCGCACGTGGTCGGGTTCGACTACCGGGTCGACGGTCGTCGCGTCGAGGCGTTCGGCGAGGTAGGCGGCGTTCTCCCGGCGCGTCGCGTTGTACGATGGGAGCTTGCCGAGTTGTGCGCGCCCGATGGCGGCACACAGACTCGTCATCCGGAAATTGTGGCCGACGTTGGCGTGCTCGTACCCGCTCGTCCGTCCGTGGTCGCAGAACTGTCGGATGCGTTCGGCGACGCCGTCGTGTTCGGTGGTGACCATGCCGCCTTCGCCGGCGGTCATGTTCTTCGTCGGATAGAACGAGAAGCACGCCACGTCCCCGAGCGTGCCGACGGGCTCGCCACGGTATTCCGCGCCGTGTGCTTGTGCGGCGTCCTCGACGAGCGCGAGCGCGTGGTCGGCGGCGATGTCCTGGAGTTGGCGCATCTCGGCGTGTGTCCCGTAGAGGTGGACCGCGAGGATGGCGGCGACGTCGTCGCGATTTGCGACGACTTCCGCGACGCTGTCGGGATCGAGCGTCAGCGTGTCCGGGTCGACGTCCGCGAAGACGGGTTCAGCGCCCGCGTGCCGGATAGCGTTCGCGCTCGCGACGAACGAGAACGGCGTGGTAATGACGGTATCTCCGTCACCGATACCAAGCCCCTCGAAGGCGGCGTGCAGCGCCGTCGTCCCGTTCGTCGTTGCGACGGCGTGGTCAGCACCAGTGAACGCCGCGAACTCGGATTCGAACTTCCGGACGACCGGCCCATCGGCGAGCTGGCCGTCGGCGAGCACGTCTAGGACACGGTCTCGCTCGGCGTCTCCGACGTCGGGTGCAGCCATCGGAATCACGCGCGGTTCCCTCCGACCAATGGGTCCGGAAGCGGCTCGTGTCTGGCAGGGGTGCCGATTGCCAGCGTTCCGGGTGGGACGTCGTCGACGACGACGCTGTTCGCGGCGACGAACGACCCCTCGCCGACTGTGACGCCTGGCAGAATCGTGGCGTTCGCGCCGATGGAGACGTCGTCCTCGATGGTCGGGCCGTCGAGGTCGGCGTCCGTCCGGAGCGGGTACTGGTCGTTCGTGAGGACGGCGTGTGGCCCGAAGAACACCCGGTCGCCGACTGTCGTTTCTTGTGGCAGGTAGACGCCGGTCTGGAGGCTCACGTCGTTGCCGAGCGTGCATTCCCCGTCGATGACAGCGTGTGTGCCGACGAGCGCGTCGTCGCCGATGGTGGTGTGCTCGCGGACGACGGCGTCGTGGCCGGTAACCAGACGGTCGCCGATTTCGACATCGGCGTAGACGACGGTGCCGCTACGGATTGTCGGATTGTCGCCGATGGTTGGTGTCGGGCCGTCGTGTTCGCCGAGCGTGGCGTCCGGGTGTACGTCGGCGTCCGGACCGAACGTAGTGTTAGTCATCTCGGTCCCCCGTGGTGGGTGCCAGAAGCCCGTACAACGGTTCGTCCGGCTGCGTCGAGTTGGTCGTATGGAACATGAGTCGATACCGCCGGTGGCGGTTGTCGGGCTAAATCCGTGAGCGACCTATTGTTATAGACGGGATTGTCGGGGTTAGCCACTGCCTGCGGCTACGTACGGGTTTTCTCCGCGACGGGGAACAGCGCCGCGCCGAAGTACTTGGAGAGGCGGCTGTCGCGGCCGAGCAAGGCCAACAGGTCGAAACCGGCGGTGTCGAGCTGGCGACGGACTGACACAGGGTCTGTGAAGTACGTCGGCGGCTCGTCTTCGGCGGGTCGCTTGTAGGGGCCGAACTGGCGGAGCCGCGCGTTCGTCCGCCAGAACCGCCATAAGTCAGTGAGGTGCGGACGCGTGACTGGTGCTGGGACGAGCTTCCGGAGGATGTTGTGAGTGCTGAATGCGAATCGGCCGCCAAATGCCAGGACACGGTTGATTTCGCTCAGCGCGTTCGAACGCTGTGTCGCCGGTCGGAGTTCGTCGAGGCCGTTGTACGAGAAGAGCACGTGGTCGAACGATTCAGCGGCGAACGGGAGGCGGGATGCGTCTGCCACGACGTAAGTGAGGTCCGGGTCGGCCGCCGTGGCGGCCCACACCATCGGCTGGCTCAGGTCCACGCCGGTCTCGTCGAAGCCGCGGTCAGCGAGCGCTCTCGTGGTTCGGCCCGCTCCACACCCGAGGTCGAGGACGCGACTCCCCGGCGTGAAGTATCGCTCGACGGCGGCCGCTTCACGGTCCGTGAGTCCGTCGCCGCGGGCCGCAACGTATCGTGAGACGACTGCTGGCTGCTCGTAGAACGCTTCGTTCGAGCGGCCAGTCATTCCGCCGAAGGAGTACGCTCCGCGACTTGGTTAGGCGGGTAGTACGCCACTCTCGGACGGTGGCGACGACCGTCACTCTTCTAGTGGCTGACAGTCCTGTTCGTCGGAGTACGGGGTGAGCGTCACGTTCTGGCGACTTAGCGAAGAGTTCTGGAGTGCGAGGGGGTCGCCGGTCACGGCGACGCGCACGTCGGACAGGGACCCGTGGACGTTGTCGGCATTGATGCCGTCGCGGTCCGCGCCGGATTGGTGGACGCAGACGTTCCGGAACTCGCAGCCGTTGCGGTTCGCCGCCTGAATCGCCGCCCCACCGGCCGCCGACCCCGTGATTGTCACTCCTTCACACCGGAATGGTCCGCGTTCGGTGTCGCGAGTGGCGTCGCTGTTCGGGCTCTTCAGTCGCACCGCGTTCACGTTGTCGGCGTCCACGTGGAGGCGACAGTTCCGCACCGTCGCGGATTCGAGCTCCGAGGCGAACGTAACCGCGCCGTCGCTGCCCGACACAGCCAGCAGCTCGACCACGCAGTCCTCGACGAGCAACGAGTTGCCCGCGCGCAACCGGATGCCGCGCATGTTCTCGAAGTCGCTGTCCCCGTCGTCACAGACCACGTGCGCACCGCGGACGACACTCGATTCGTTCGTCTCGACGCGGATACCGGCTATCCCGTTGTTCCGGAAGTAGCCGCCGTCCACGGTCACGGACCCCTCCGGCGGGTCGGCGTAGAGCCCGTTGTCCGCGAACCCCTCGATGTGGCAGTCCACGAACGAAACGTCGCCGTGGTTGTCGTCGCCGACCTCGCAACCGGTCACACCCGAATCGGGAATCGAGCCATCCGGGAGTGAGAGGCGTTCGACCAATCCGACACCCGCCGGGTCGGTGACGTCAAGTCGAACCTGGTCCTCTTCGACGTCAATCTCCCCGCTCACCGACACGTCCTGGAGGACGACGCGATTCTCGGCTCTCGCAAGAATGGGGCGCCCGCCAGTGTCCGGCGCGGTGTAGTCGAACGTGAGCCCGCGGACGTACACCTCGTCCATCGGTTCGGGGTACCCGAAGCCGAACATCGTCTCGGCAGAGCCGTCCGGGGGCACGATTGTTGCGCTCGCGCCGAGGACGCCGAAGCGTGTATCGGCGCCCAGCGAGAAACTCTCGTCGAGGCGGTAGCGGCCCGCTGGCAGGTAGACGAGGGTGCCGTCGGTCGCATGCTCCGCGAGGGCGTCATCGATTGGTTCCGCACCGGTGTCGTCAGCCCCGGCGTCGCGGAGGTTCACAACACCGTCGAGCCCCCACTCGGCGGCGACACTGGTGGGCGCGTCGTCGACACCCTCTGATTCCGGCGGCGGTTGCGTCCGCGGCGGGTCGGGTCGTTCGTCAGGCTGGGTATCACCGCTGCAGCCAGCGATGGCGACAGCACCGGCAACGGCGAGGCCACGGAGAAACTGGCGGCGGTATCTCATTATCCGGTAGAAGGCGACCGCACCGCTTTGTTATGGTCGTCAAATTCGAGTAGGCTGGTCCTGTGGACTGCCGGTGCACCGAACGTCGCCCGAGAACCGCGGTGTTCTACAGGCTGGGCAGGCCGAGTGCCTCGGGGCTTGACTCCGAGGCGGTTCACGGGGTCACTCGACGTCGATGTGTGTGCCGTTCGCGAGGTCGTCGCGTTTCGGGACGGTGACCGTGAGCAGTCCGTCGTTCAGCTTCGCCGTGGCGGCGTCACTGTCGACTTCCTGTGGGAACGCGACTTCCTGAACGGATGCGACTTCGCGGCGCTGTCGTCGGATGTAGCGCCCGTCGCGGTCGTCGGTCGTCTCCGCGTCGACGTGCTCGGCGGTAACGGTGAGTGTACGGTCGTCGAGGGTGACATCCACGTCGGACTTGTCGTATCCAGGGAGGTCAATCATGACTACGTACTCGTCGTCGTATTCCACGAGGTCGAGCATCGAGTTGTCGCCGTGCTCGTGGGCGCGGTGACGCTCGCCGGGGCGACGGTGCTCGAATTGGGCCTGCAGTTCGTCGACGAATCGCTCCAAGTCCTCAAACGGTGTGTGGCTGGACATCACTGTACCGTCTGGGGGGCGATAGCTTCGTTAGTCGGGTGCTACGTGGAGCCGTGGCACGTAAGTCGAGTGACCACGTAGGACTTGCATGAGCGGACGGAACTGGGGGTCCCGGATACTGTGGTAGGCGACCAATACGACGACCTGGTAGACGCTGACGACCCGCGGCTGTCCGCGGAGTACGTTCGCGTGCTCGACGACGGCGAGGAGCCACCGGTCGTACTCGTTGGTGTCGTTCACGACCACCCGGCGAGCGTCTATCGTGCTCGCACTGTCGTGGATGCGGTGGAACCGTCGGCGCTCGCGTTGGAACTGCCAGACGCGCTGGTTCCGCTGTTCACGTCGTACGCCGCCGACGGAACGACTGGCGGGGAGATGGCGGCGGCGATTGACGCGGCTGACGCCGCTGACACGGACGTGGTCGGCATCGATGCGCCGGACGTTGGGTCGGCGCGTGCGCTGTTGGCGACGTTCCGGAGTAATGAGTCGTCTGTGAAGGACGTCGTGCGCACGCTGCGTGCGTTCGGGCAGCTTACCGTCGAGACGGTCCGCGGCCGACTCCGAGCAGCTGGCATTCCGGCCGGATGGCTCGGGAAGGTTCCGGGTACCAGCCAGGCGTTTGACGCCTCCTCAGCGGACGCGCCGTCTGAACAGGCCGCGCACGAGTCTGCACACGTTCGTCAGAGCACGTCGCTGTTGCGTACTTTCGAGGTCCCGGCGCCGACGCGGCTACTGGATGACGCTCGCGAGCAGTATATGGTCGATCGCCTCACGGCACTTCGAGGAGAATCAGTTG
>CAXREU010000177.1:0-6227 GCA_964229715.1 Halobacterium sp. | reverse complement strand
GGGCGACGCCGCGCTCGTGAACGACCACGCCCGGCGCCTCGACGACTTCCTCGCTGTCGCCCTGCACGACGACGAGTTCACCCTCCAGCACGTGGAAGGTGTTCGTCTGGTCGCCGTGCTCGTGCGGTTCGACCTCCGCGCCCGGACCGAGCGCGAACGCCTTCACGAGCTCGTCCGGCGAGTAGTACAGCTCCTCCGTGACGACCTCGCCTGTCTCGGGCGCGAGGTCGGGGTAGCGGTCGAGTGACACGGCAGAACGGAGACGGCGGAGGCCCTTAGCTGTCGGGTTCGGCGAGTTCCTCGGCGACCGTCTCGGGGCCCAACAGCGCGGGGTCGACGGCGAGGTCAAGAACGCCCTTGACGAACTCGGGCATCGAGTCCGGCGTGTACGCGACGATTTTCAGGTCCTCGTTCTGCTCGCGGGCGACCGGAATGGCGGTTGCCTCGGCCGCATCTGTAATGACGAGCAGGTCGGCGTCCGCGATGCCGGCGTCTTCGAGGCGCTGCCCGGAGGCGACGCCTTCGAAGCTGGTGACTTCCACGCCCTCGCTCTCGAGGGCGTCGACGATACCGCGGTCGGGGCCGACGACGATTGCCTTCATTGGTGTGGACGAACTCACTCGTACTCGATTGTCGCAGGTGGCTTGTGGGTGACGTCGTAGACGACGCGCGAGACGTCGTCGATGGTGCCGGCGATGCGGGACTGAAGGCGCTGGAGGGTTTCCCACTCCAGTTCCTGGGCGCGCGCGGTCATCCCGTCGCGGGACTCCACGGAGCGTACGGCGACGACGTAGCCGTGCACGCGGTTGTCGCCTTTCACGCCCGTCGCCTTCCCGAGGACGGCGGCGAACGCCTGCCACGGGTCGTACTCCTCCAGTTCCTCCTCGACGACCGCGGTCGCCTCGCGGCAGACCTCGACCTTCGCGGGAGTGACTTCGCCGAGCACGCGCACCGCGAGCCCGGGGCCGGGGAACGGCATGCGCTCGCTGATGATTTCCTCGAGGTCGAGGTAGCGGGCGACCTCCCGGACCTCGTCCTTGTAGAGGTCGCGCATCGGCTCGACGATGCCTTCGAAGCCGACGCGCTCGGGGAGCCCGCCGACGTTGTGGTGGCTCTTGATGGTGCCCTCGCTCTCGATGCGGTCCGGGTAGATGGTGCCCTGCACGAGGTAGTCGGCGTCGACCTCCTCGGCGACCGTCTCGAACTCCCGGATGAACTGCTCGCCGATGACGTGGCGCTTCTCCTCGGGGTCCGTAATTCCCTCCAGTTCGTCGAAGAAGCGGTCCTGCGCTTCGACGATGCGGAGGCTGTCCATGTAGTCGAAGACCTCCCGAATCTCGTCGGTCTCGCCCTGGCGCATCAGGCCGGTGTCGACGTAGACGGGGACGAGCTGGTCGCCGACCGCCTCGTACGCGAGCGCGGCGGCGGTAGAGGAGTCGACGCCGCCGGAGAGCGCGATGATGGCGGTGCTGTCGCCGAGCTTCTCCCGGATTTCTGCTTTAGCGTCCGCGACAAACTCCTCGACGTCGACCATCAGTTCACCACCTCTGCTTCCGTCTCGGTGGCGTCGAGGACGGCGTCCAGCAGCCCGACGAACGGCGGGCTCGCGCGGGTCGGCCGCGACCGGAACTCGGGGTGGAACTGCGTCCCGAAGAAGAACGGGTGGTCGTCGTACTCCAGAATCTCCATGCGGTTGCCGGCCTCGCCGGAGAACGTCAGGCCGTTCTCGGTGAGGTCGTCGATGTAGTCGGGGTTGACCTCGTAGCGGTGGCGGTGGCGTTCCGTACACGAGGTGTCGCCGTAGAGCTCGTGGGCGAGCGTCCCGGGCTCGATTTGGGTCTCGTGGGCGCCCAGGCGCATCGTCCCGCCGAGGTCTTCGAGGTCGTACTGCTCGGGCAGCAGGTCGATGACCGGGTACGGCGTCTCCTCGTTGATTTCCGAGGAGTGTGCGCCCTCCATCCCGAGGACGTTGCGCGCGTACTCCACGACCGCGAGCTGGAAGCCCAGACAGAGCCCGAGGAAGGGCACGTCGTGTTCGCGGGCGTACTGAACCGCGCGAATCTTCCCCTCCGTTCCGCGCGAGCCGAAGCCGCCGGGGACGACGACGCCGTCGGCCTCCTGGAGGCGCTGTTCGTGGTCGTCGTTCATCTTCTCGGAGTCCACCCAGAGGACGTTCACGTCGACGCCGCGTTCGAGGCCGGCGTGCTTGAGCGCCTCGTGGATGCTCATGTAGGCGTCTTCGAGGGCGTACTTCCCGACGAGCGCGATGTCGACCTCGCCCGTGCGTTCGCGGGTGACGAGGTCCCGCCACTCCGTCGAGCGCTCGGCCTCGGGGAGGGCGTCGTCGGCGATGTCGAACTGCTCCATCACGTACTCGTCGAGGCCTTCCTCCTCGACGACGAGCGGGACGTGGTAGACGTCCTCGACGTCCGGGTTCGAGAAGACGGCGTCGGTGGGGACGTCGCAGAACAGCGCGATTTTCTCCTTGACGTCGGGGTCGAGTTTGTCCTCACAGCGCCCCACGAGGATATCCGGCTGGAGACCAATCGACCGGAGCTCCTTCACGGAGTGCTGGGTCGGCTTCGTCTTCTGCTCGCCCGTCTGGGAGTACGGCACGAGCGTGACGTGCGTGAACAGGATGTCCTCGTCGTCCTCCTCGTGGCTGAACTGACGCAGCGCTTCGAGGAACGGCATCCCCTCGATGTCCCCGACAGTGCCGCCGACCTCGACGATGCAGACGTCGGAGCCTTCGGCGGCCTCGCGGACGCGCCGCTTGATGTCGTCGGTGACGTGGGGGATAATCTGGACGGTCTTCCCGAGGTAGTCGCCGGCGCGCTCGCGCTCGATGACGTGCTGGTAGACTTTCCCCGTGGTGACGTTGTGGTCGGAGGTCATGTCCTCGTCGAGGAACCGCTCGTAGTTCCCCAAATCGAGGTCGACCTCCCCGCCGTCCTTGAGCACGTACACTTCGCCGTGCTGGTAGGGGTTCATCGTCCCCGCGTCCACGTTGAGGTAGGGGTCGATTTTGACGGCCGTGACGTCGAATCCGGCGTTCGAGAGGAGGCGGCCTAGACTGGCGGCAGTGATGCCTTTCCCCAGCCCGGACATCACCCCGCCAGTAACGAACACGAACTTGCTTCCCAGTGTCGGGTCGTACCCGGTCTCCGTCGGCATACTGACCGTGCGGCGGGCGCAGCAAAAACCGTTTCGGGACGGGCGTCGTTCGCCAGCCGCTGGCACGTCCCGCCCTACTGCGAGGAGACGCCCGGGACGCCTGGTTCGCCGTCCCCGAACACGAAGTGACCGGGGGATTCGGTTCGTCGCGAGATAGCGGCGACGCGGACGACGTACGCCGACAGCAGCGCGAACGGCGCGAGCGCGACGACGTGGACGGCGACGACAAGCGCGTGCGTGCTCGGCAGTTGCGAGAAGTGCAACAGGAAAAACGACACCGCGGCGATGGAGGGGACGGCGACGTAGACGAGGTTCGTGGAGAGGCTCGCGAACTCGCGGCGGAGGTACAGCGACTTGAAGTACGCGCGAGCGACCGCGAAGTACTCCAGCAGGTCCAGCATCTCTTCGAGCGTCGTGGCGGCGGCCTCGGGGAGGTCGTCGCCGTGGTCGGCGCGGAGCCGCTGGAGGTCTTCGACCTGCCGGGCGTAGTCGAAGTGCATTGTCGCCAGCACGGCCTCCAGAGGGCGTTCGACGTTCCGAAGTCGAGCGTTCATGTCGCCGGAGGCCGTGCCGAGCCGGTCGAGGTAGCCGTCGAGATCCGCGCGCACGTCGACGTCGGCGGGCGGCACGTCGTCCTGGAGGCGCTGCCCGCGCTCGACGATGTCCCCGGTGAGCACCTGCAGGAAGCCCTCGGGGTCGGCGGGCACGTGGTCGGCTTCGACGACGGATTCGAGCTGTCGGCGGAACTCCGCGGTGTCCCGGATGCGGCCGAACTGCTGGCCGAGCGGGCTCTGCTCGCCGGAGACGAACACGGAGTTGACGGAGACGACGATGGAGACGAGCACGAAGTTCCCCGACAGCAGCGTCGACACCAACGGCACCGTCGTCTCGTGGCCGCCGCCACCGAGCGTGACGAGGTGGCCGACAGGCCCGAACAGCACCGCGAGCGCGGCCAGCAGTGCGGCGGCGACGGCGCGGCGGTCACCAGTCAACAACACCCACCGCGTGAACGACGTCCAGCGACTCGTCATGCGCGCAGCGTGGACGCGGCGCCTGATAGCGGTTGTGGTGGTACCTAGCAGGTGTCTGCGAGAAACGGGCCGACTGCTTCCGCGACGTGGTGGGTGCGCCCGACGAAGAAGTGGTCGGCGTCCAGTTCCACGACCTCGCAGTCGCGGTCGCGAGCGGCGGCCACGACCGGCTCCCAGTCCGCGGTCGTATCGCGAGTCGCGTAGACGACTTGCAGCGGTGCGGTCACGTCCGCGAGCGCGTCCGCGGCGTTCAGGCCGGCTTCGAGTTCGGCGGTCGGCGCGAGCAGCGACACCGCACACAGCTCGACGTCGACGCTCGCGGCGGCGAGCGCGGCAATCGACCCGCCGAAACTGAACCCGAACAGCCCCACGTGGTCGTAGCGCTCGCTCGCCCACCGGACGGCGTTGCGCGCGTCCTCGCGCTCCCCCAGCCCCTCGTCCCAGTCGCCGTAGTCGAAGCGCAGCGCCGCGACCCCGCGCTCGGCGAGGTACTCCGCGACGGCGACGAGCCGGTCGTCACCGCGGTGCCCACGGTGTTGCGGGTGGGGTGGACACATGACGACGCACACGGTCGCGCCGTCCTCGGGCGCGTCGAGCGTCGCTTCCACGTCCCGCGCGCCCGGCACTAGCACGGTCTCCTGTTGCATGCACAGCGGTTGGCGGTCGGGCGTGGTGTAGGCTGCGGTTGTGCAGCTCGCGGTTCACGCATCGCTGTGCTCCGCGTTCGCGGTGACGTGGTCTCCCTTCGGTCGACCACGCCGGTGAAGATTATACGTCCAGAGCCCCAAGTCGTGTGTATGGGTATCGTATCACGACTCTCGTACGCGGTCCGGTCGAAACTGAACGCGCTGGTCAGTTCCGCCGAAGACCCCACCGAGACGCTGGACTACTCTTACCAGCGGCTCCGCGACGAACTGCGGGACGTCGAGAAGGGGTTGGCTGACCTCACCGCGCAGAAGAAACGCCTCGAAGTCCAGCGCGAGCGCCTCGCGCAGAACGTCGAGAAGCACGACGACCAGGCGTGGGAAGCCGTCAAGCAGGGACGGGACGACCTCGCACGGCGCGCCCTCGAGAAGAAGCAGGCGAAACGCGACCAGGTCGCGGACCTCGACGACCAGGTCGCGGACCTCGAACGCACTCAGCGCGACCTTGAGGAGAAGAAAGACGAACTCGAACGGAAGGTCGAGGAGTTCCGCACGAAAAAGGAGACGATGAAGGCGCGCCACCAGGCGGCCGAAGCCCAGACCCGGGTCTCCGAAGCTGTCTCCGGAATCGGGGACGACGACGTAACTCGCGCTATCGAACGCGCGAAAGACCAGACCGAGGAGATGGAGGCGCGCGCGGCCGCGATGGCCGAGCTCGGCGACCGCGGTGTCCTCGATAGCCCGCTGTCCGAGGAGGACCACATCGACCGCGAACTCGCCGCCGAGCGCGGCGACGACGTCGAATCCGAATTGGACGCGTTGCGCGCGGAAGTCCGCGGCGAGGAACCCGACGAGCCCGTCGACGTGGACGTCGAGAGCGCGGGCAGCGAGGACCTCAGCGACGTCAAACGGGAAGCCCTCGAAGACGTCGACGAGGAAGCCGTCGAGGAGGAACTGGACGCCATCCGGGAGGAGGAACGCGCGTAGCCCGGGCGAGGAGGTCCCCGTGGCGATTACTGTTTTCCGTGCGTACGTCGAAGGCCAGGTATGACCGACGGTAGCGAGGACAAACCGAGCGACCGGATGCGGGAGCGGGTCCCCCGAAACAGCCGGTGGTTCTGGGTCGTCCTGGACGCCGACCGGCGCGCCGTCGCCGGCGGTCTCCTCGCCGTGTTGTTCTGCTCGATGGTCGTTACAGGGTCGCTGTTGCCGACCCCGGCGTACGCATTGTTGACGGACGGCGACCCTCACGAGACGCTGTTCAACGCGCTCGTCGCCGCGACGATTACGGGCGTGACGCTCGTGCTTACGCTGAGCCAGCTCGTGCTCTCCCCGGAGTTCGGCGCGGCGGGCGACCAGCGCGAGCGCATGGAGGGCG
>CAXREU010000176.1:0-9197 GCA_964229715.1 Halobacterium sp. | reverse complement strand
TCGTCGCCGAACTCGACGACGGCGCCATCGAGGAGTACACCGTCATGCCAGCAGACTTCGGACTGGAGGGGGCCCCCATCGAGGCGGTCTCCGGCGGGACGCCCGAGGAGAACGCCCGCGACCTCCGCGGCATCGTCACCGGCGACGTCACCGGGCCCAAGCGCGACATCATCCTCATGAACGCTGGCGCGGCCATCTACGTCGCTGGCGAAGCCGACTCGCTGGAAGCTGGCGCCGAGCGCGCTGCCGAAGCCATCGACTCCGGCGCCGCCGGAGAGACGCTGGAGACGCTCCGCGACCCCGCGACCGCGACGCGATGACGCGCGCGAAAATCTGCGGGCTCACGAACGACCGGGACCGCCGCGCGGCCGTCGACGCCGGCGCGGACGCGCTCGGGTTCATCGTCGACGTGCCCGTGGACACGCCCCGCGAGGTGAGCGTCGAGCGAGCAGCGGACCTCGTCGCCGCCGCGCCGCCGTTCGTCACCACAGTGCTCGTGACGATGCCCGACTCCCCGGAGCGCGCGGTCGAACTCGTCGAGCGCGTGAACCCGGACGCCGTTCAACTCCACGGCGACGGGCCCGTGAGTGACGTCGCGTACGTCGCGGCGAACACCTCGGCAGCCGTGCTGAAGACCGTCGACGCCGCCGACCCCGAGGGCGCGCGCTACGACGACGTCGCCGACGCGCTGCTCGTGGACTCCGTGGACGAGGAAGGTGCGGGCGGTACGGGCCGCACGCACGACTGGGACGCGACCCGCGAGTTCGTCGACAGCGTGGACTCGCCGGTCGTGCTCGCGGGTGGGCTCACGCCCGAGAACGTCGCGGACGCCGGCGCGACCGTCGAGCCGTTCGCAGTCGACGTCGCCTCCGGCGTCGAGCACACCGGCGGTGAGAAGGACCACGACGCAGTCCGGCAATTCGTCGCGAACGCGACCGGACACCGGGCGGTGGAAGCGTGACCGCCGCCGACGAGGCCGCCGCGGGACTGGACACCACCCGCGGCGAGTTCGCCGACTTCGCGGCCGACGGTCCCGCAGTGGTCCGCGTCGCTGCCGAACTCGACACTGACGTGTCGCCGCTGTCGGCGTACGCTACGCTCACCGACGGTAACTACGGCTTCCTGCTGGAGAGCGCGGAGAAGACGTCCGCGAGCGACCCGGACGGCGCGTTCCGGCCGTCGGACGCGACCGAGGACCGCCACGCGCGCTACTCGTTCGTCGGCTACGATCCCGCCGCCGTCGTCACCGCTCGCCCCGACGGGATGGAGGTGCAAGCGCTGTGCGACGACCGCGTCACGGAGTTCCTGGACGGCGGCGACGGTGACGTGCTCGACCAGCTCCGGGGCGCGCTCCCGGCCGTCGAGCGCCGTGGGTTCCCCGACGAGGACCGCCAGCTGCTCGACGGCGGGCTCGTCGGCTTCCTCGCGTACGACGCCGTCTACGACCTCTGGTTGGAGGAGGTCGGCGTCGCGCGCCCGGACACGCCGCTACCCGACGCCGAGTTCGTCCTGACGACGCGCACGCTCGTCTTCGACCGCGCGACCGACACCGTCTCGCTGGTGTTCACGCCGCTCGTGAGCGACGCGGACGACCCGGACGCCGTCTACGACGCCCTCGAAGCGGAAGCCGAGCGCGTGCAGCAGGAACTCGCGGACGCGGACGAGCCCGAGTTCGGCGGCTTCCGCGTCACCGACGAACGCGCCGGTACCCGCGACGAGTACGAGGACAGCGTCGCGAAAGCGAAGGAAGCAGTACTGGACGGCGAAGTGTACCAGGCGGTCGTCTCGCGGACGCGCGAACTCGACGGCGACGTCGACCCGCGCGGCCTCTACGCCGCGCTTCGCGACGTCAACCCCTCGCCGTACATGTTCTTGCTGTCGCACGACGACCGCACGGTCGTCGGCGCGAGCCCCGAAACGTTGGTCGCCGTCCACGACGACACCGTGCTCAACAACCCCATCGCGGGCACCTGTCCTCGTGGGTCGAGCCCCGTCGACGACCGCCGTCTCGCCGGCGAGATGCTCGCCGACGAGAAGGAACGCGCCGAGCACACGATGCTCGTGGACCTCGCGCGCAACGACGTGCGCCGCGTCAGCGAACCCGGGAGCGTGCGCGTCCCCGAGTTCATGCGCGTGCTCAAGTACAGCCACGTCCAGCACATCGAGTCCACGGTGACGGGCACGCTCCAGGACGACCGGGACGCCTTCGACGCGACCCGCGCGTCGTTCCCCGCGGGCACGCTCTCTGGTGCGCCGAAGGTCCGCGCGATGGAGCACATCCACGCGCTCGAAGCGTCACCCCGGGGCATCTACGGCGGCGGCGTCGGCTACTTCTCGTGGACCGGCGACGCCGAGTTCGCCATCACGATCCGGTCCGCAACAATCGGTCACACTGGCGAGCAGGACACCCTGCGCGTGCGGGCTGGCGCGGGCGTCGTCGCGGACAGCGACCCCGCGGCGGAGTTCGACGAAACGGAGGCGAAGATGGACGGCGTGCTCGCGGCCGTCGAACGCATCCGCGAGGACAGCGAGGAGCCGGAGACGCCGGAGGTGGAGCGATGAACGTCCTCTTCGTGGACAACTTCGACTCGTTCACGTACAACCTCGTGGAGTACGTCTCCGAGCAGACCGTCGACGGCGCGCGCCCCGAGACGACGGTGCTGAAGAACACCGCGAGCATCGAGGACGTGCGCGACGTCGATCCGGACGCTATCGTCATCAGTCCCGGACCGGGCCACCCGAAAAACGAGCGCGACGTCGGCGTCACCGCGCCCGTGCTCCGCGACGTGAGTCCGGACGTACCGACGCTGGGCGTCTGTCTCGGGATGGAGGCTGCGGTCTACGAGTACGGCGGGACGGTCGCCCGCGCGCCAGCGCCGATGCACGGGAAGACCAGTCCCGTCGAACACGACGGCCGCGGCGTCTTCGACGGTATCGAGCAGGGGTTCCCGGCGGCGCGCTACCACTCGCTGGCCTGCGGCGAGATTCCGGACTGCTTCGAGATCTCGGCGCGCACCGACCACGACGGCACCGAGCTCGCGATGGCGGTGCGCCACGAAGAGCACCCGATTGCGTGCGTGCAGTTCCACCCGGAGAGCGTGCTCACGGCTGCCGGCCACGACCTCGTGGAGAATTTCTTGGCGTCCGTCTAGCCCAGCAGCGTCGTCACGACCCACGCCGCGCCGACGAGCAGCGTCGCGACGACGAGCAGTTTCCACGCGACGCTGAGCACGAAGCGGCCGACCAGAACGATGACCGTGATGGCGACGAGCGCGACCAACAGTGTGCCCAGCGGGGAGGACGTCAGGCCGCCGAGCGCGAGCACGAGTGCAGCGAGCATGTTCGGGTCCACGCAGACCATCGACTTAAACGAGGGGGCAGTCAGGCCGGCTCGCGTCCCCCCTTCGATTCCACTGGACGGCCGAAACTGAAACCGGGCCTACGTCGGGGGTTTCGGCCCGCCGCGACCGACCACTTTCACTACGGTTTGGACATCGTTATATCCGTTCCAGCCCAACGGTTCAGCCACGCGGAATCGGGCCGCTTTGGGGACCGCCAGCACGGGGGGCCGGAAACACAACTACTAACCTCCCGTGCCCGGTACCTTGTCGTCCCCATCGACACCCGGAATTAGACCATCCATGATACACCAACAACCCACCACACGGACTGTACCGAGGAGTGAGTGTCAATGAGCACGCCGAACGTCTCCGCGGACGAAGTCGACCTCCCCATCAAGCGGACGACCGGCGACTCGCTCGAAGAGCGCCTCACCGCGAACGCCTACCACAACATCCTGCCGGCGCGCTACCTCCGCAAGAACGCCGACGGCGACCACGTCGAAGAACAGGAGGACCTCTTCGAGCGCGTCGCGAAGAACATCGCGCTCGCGGAAGTCGTCTACGAGAGCGACGAGCCGGTCACCGTCACGCCCGACCAGCTCAAACCCGACCACCCGCGCCGCGACGAACTCACGGCGGAAGTGTTCGGTGCGGACGTCTCCCCTGAGGACGACGTCGAAGTCGAACTCACCGAGAGTAACGTCAACAAGTTCGCGTACGACACGGTTGTCCCCGAACTCGACGACGATGACGTGCGCAGCCACGTCGAAGCGCAGCGCGACGAGTTCCAGAACCTGATGGAGGACCTCTCCTTTATGCCGAACTCGCCGACGCTGATGAACGCCGGCGACGAGCTCCAGCAGCTCTCGGCGTGCTTCGTCGACTCCCCGGACGACGACATCACTGACATCCACCAGACCGCCAAGGAAGCCGCCGAGGTCTTCCAGTCCGGCGGCGGCATGGGGTACGCGTTCTGGAAGCTCCGACCGTACGGCGACACCGTCGGCTCCACCGGCGGCATCGCCTCCGGCCCGCTGACGTTCATGGAGACGTTCGACCAGATGTGCGAGACCATCGCGCAGGGCGGCGCGCGCCGCGGCGCGCAGATGGCCGTGATGCGCATCAGCCACCCGGACGTCATCGAGTTCATCCACGCGAAGAACAAGGACGTCAGCCTCGCGCAGACGCTCAAGCTCAACGACCCCGACGACTACACGTACACGGAGTTCTCGGAAGCCCTCGAAGAGGCCCGCGAACTCATCGACGAGGACGGCCGCGTTCCCGAACACCTCCGCAACGCCGTCGAGGGCCACCTCTCGAACTTCAACATCTCCGTGGGCGTCACGGACGGCTTCATGGAGGCCCTCGAGAACGGCGAGGAGTACACGTTCACGAACCCGCGCACCGAGGAGCCCCACATCGCCACCGAGGAGACCAAGGAGATGTACTCCCGGTACGGGCTCGGCGAGTACGTCACGCCCGGCGAGGAGCTCACGCTGCCCGCGGAACTGGTCTGGGAGCGCATCGTCGAGGGCGCCCACGAGAACGGCGAACCCGGCGTTATCTACCTCGAACGCGTCAACAAGCAGCACTCCTTCGACGTCGAGGAACACCCCGACCACCGCATTCTCGCGACGAACCCCTGCGGCGAACAGCCCCTCGAAGAGTACGAGGCGTGTAACCTCGGCCACATCAATCTCTCGACGCTCGCCGCGCAGGGCGCACCGGACTGGCGCGTCTGGAGCGAGGAGCACGACTTCGACACCCTCGAAGAGGGCGTCGACCGCTTCCTCGACGAGGCGCTGGACAACGAGGAGTTCGACCACCGCATCGAACAGGGGACGCGCTTCCTCGAGAACGTCGTCACCATGTCGGACTTCCCCGTCGAGGAAATCGAACAGAAGGTCGCCGAGATGCGGAAGGTCGGCCTCGGCGTCATGGGCCTCGCGCAGCTGTACATCCAGCTCGGCGTGAAGTACGGCAGCGAGGAAGGCAACGAGATCGCCCGGCAGGTCATGCGCCACATCGACCACGGGTCGAAGGCCGCCTCCCACGACCTCGCCACCGAGCGCGGGAGCTTCGACGAGTGGGACAAGTCCAAGTACGCGAACCCGACCGACTACCCCGAGTGGTTCGAGCACCACACGGGCGAGGACCCCGCGGACTGGGCGGACGGCTTCCCGATTCGCAACCACAACACGACGACCATCGCGCCGACCGGCACCACGTCGATGGTCGGGAACACCACGGGCGGCTGTGAGCCCATCTACAACGTCGCCTACTACAAGAACGTCAGCGACGACGTGCAGGGCGACGAGATGCTCGTGGAGTTCGACGACTACTTCCTCCGCACGCTGGAGGAGAACGGCATCGACGTCGAGGCCGTCAAGGAGGAAGCCCAGGAGCAGATGTCGAACAACGAGTTCGACGGCGTCGAAGGGCTGGAGACGGTTCCGGACCCCATCGGCGAACTGTTCGTCGTCACGTCCGACCTCTCCGGGAAAGACCACGCGGCGGTCCAGACGGCCTGCCAGCAGGGCGTCGACTCCGCCATCTCGAAGACGTGTAACTTCCCGAACGACGCGTCCGTCGAGGACATGGACGAGGTCTACCGCTACATCTACGACAACGGCGGGAAAGGCGTCACTGTCTACCGCGACGGCACCCGCAGCAAGCAGGTGCTGACGACGCGCGCGGACAACACCGAGTTCTCCCAGATGGACGAGGACGAGGCCGCCGAGGCCATCGTCGAGACCATCCAGGAGACGTTCGGCGGCATCGAGGGCTTCCTCGACAACGACGACGTCCAGGCCGCGTTCGGCGAGGACCTCCGCGACATCTTCGCGGGCGAGGACGACGCCTTCGACGGCGAGTTCGCCGAGAAGCAGGCCCGCCCCGACCTCCTCCACGGCGTCACCCAGCGCATCGACACGGGCTACGGGAAGCTCTACGTCACCATCAACGAGGACCCCGAGCGCGAGCGGCCGTTCGAGCTGTTCGCCAACACTGGGAACTCCGGTGGCTTCACGGGCTCGTTCACCGAAGCGCTCGCGAAGACCATCTCCGTGGCGCTTCGCTCGGGCGTCGACCCCGAGGAAATCGCGGACAAACTGCAGGGCATTCGCTCGCCGAAGGTCGCCTGGGACAAGGGCGAACAGGTCAACTCCATCCCGGACGCGTTCGGCACCGCGCTGCGGCGCTACCTCGACGGCGACGTCGACCGCGCCGCCTACCCCCAGCAGCAGCGCCTCGGCGAAGTGACCGACGACGCGGCGACGCACGAGACTGACGGCGGCGCTGCCGCCGAGTCCCCCGTCGGCGGCCCGCAGGGCCCCTCCGGCGCTGGCGGCGACGGCCAACAGACCGAGGACGCCACGCAGTCGCTCATCGACGCGGGCGAGAGCCCCGAGTGCCCGGACTGTGGCTCGATGACGCTGTACTACAGCGAAGGCTGCAAGACCTGCGAGTCCTGCGGCTGGAGCGAGTGCTGAACTGAGCGACTAACGACGCTTTCTCTCCCGCTCTCGGCGCGCGAGGGACACGCCTATGCTCGTCGCGCACGCACCCCTTGGTATGAGCGAGCAGTCGACGGGCACGGAACGCGGCGGCAGCCGCTGTCCGATGTGCGACGCGGCAATGTTCAAACGCCACTGCAAGTACGTCTGTCCGCAGCACGGCGTCGTCGCGGACTGCGCCGACCCATTCAAAGTCTGACTACGCGCGCGGGCGCCACGCGCGGTATGCAACCGGACTCAACAGCACGGCCGCCGCGAGCACGCCGCCCGCGACGACGACCGGATTCAGGTCGGTCGCGGCCATCGTGAACGCGTCGAGGCCGCTGCCGAGCGCGACGGTCGCGACGACCCACGGGAGTTCGCCGACGAGCGTCCCGGCCGTGAACGACCGGAGGCTGACGTTGCCGGCGCCCGCCGCGGCCGAAATCGGTTCTGCTGGTGTGGGGGCGAACCGTGCGGCGACGAGACCGCGGACGTCGCCCGTCGCGGCGAAGAAGCGCTGGCTGCCGTCCGAGAACCGGCCGAACAGCCGGCCGTCGGCGGGCGCGTAGCGGCCCGCGGCGTACGCCGGGAGGCTCGTGACGACCGCGCCCGCGAGCGCGACCGGCACGCCCACGACGAGCCCGTACTGGAAGCCCACGAGCGCGGACAGCACGCTGATGGGCCAGCCCAGCAGCGGCCGGACGACGTAGAGGCCGACCAGCAGCACGGGGAACCACGGGCTCGCAAGCGCGGTGCGGAGCGCGTCGAGCGCGTCAGCCGGCCGCGCTACGACGGCAAGCACGAGCACCGCCGTGAGCGCGACGCCGGCCGCGTACCGTTTCATCGCCGCCTGCTACCCGAGCGGCGGGTTTAGCGTTGTCCCTTCGCGCGTCGCGCAAGCGTTAAGCGCGCGGTCGCCCCACCACGACACATGACCGACGGCGACGCCGGGGACATCGAGGACCCGGTCGAACTCGGGGTGGAGCTGCTCGCGAACCTCGAATTCGCGTCGCTGTCCGTCGCCGACGCCATCGACCGGCTGGAGACGGTGACGACGCACCCGCGGACTACGCGGGAGATTCTGGAAGCCGCCGAGCGCCGCGGCGTCGTCGAACGCGAGGGCGGCGAAGTCCAGCCGCAGGGCGGCAGCTACGTCTCCTTCCAGTCCGACGTAATCACGAAAGAGGGCGAGTTCTCGTGTCGGCGCTGCGGCGCGTCCATCGAGACGGGCTACTTCATCAACTTCGAGCACGGCGAGCTGGGCGCGTTCGGCTCGTCGTGCATCCGCAAAGTCACCGGCCGCGAGTGACTACTCCTCCTCGTCGACGAGGTCGCGCAGCGCCGCGAGCCGGTCGCGCTGGGCCTCGATGACCGTCTGCTGGGCGTCGAGCGCTTCGCGCTGGCGTTCGGCGAGTTCGCGCTGTTCGGCGAGCGCGTCGGCGAGTTCCTCGACCGTCTCTTCGAGGTCGTCCAGTTCCGCGTCGAGTTCTTCGGGGTCGACCGGCGGCTCGACCTTCGTGGCCGCGGTCTGGAAGCCGCTGGCCGCGAACTCGTCGTCGTCCACGTCGGCGCGCTCGGCCGGCTCGCCGGTCGCGCTCGCCGCGCCACCGGCGTTTGCGTTCACGTTGGCCTCCGCGTCTGCGCCCGGTTCCGGTTCGCTCGTGGCGGCCTCGTCGTCCTCGCCGACGCCGCTCGTGTCGATTGGCTCGACGCCGCTGTCGAACGAGACTTCTTCGGTGGCTGCGCCCGCGTCCTCGTCGACGTTCATGCGCTCGAACTCCGCAGCGCTGGCCGCGTCGTGGTACGCGTAGACGGCTTCCTCGACGGTTTCGCGGACGTCACGGAACTGCTCGTTAGGTGCCTTGATGCGCTGCGTGCGCGCGGTCGTTTCGAGGACGAGCTGGCTGGAGACGTTGCCTTCCTCGACGTCGATGCCCGTCACCGAGTCGTAGGCGATTTCCTCGTAGTCGGGCCCCCAGACGGCCGCACCGACGTGTTTCACGACGCGGTCGCTGGTCACGACGAGCGTGAGCTCGCTGAACCGGTACGTTCGCTTGACCGTCTCCCCGGGCTGGGTGACGTCGGCGGCGTTCAGCACGCCCGCGATAATCGGGTGCAGGACGTCGTCGAGTTTCCCCGAGGGGACCGAGAACGACTCCTCGCCGTCCAGCCCGTAGTCCAGCGTCACCTTCGCCTTCCGGCGCCCCTCGCTGACCTTGATGCCTTCTGCGTCGTGCGGGAACTCGTCGACGCTCTCGTCGCTCAGCAGCCCGTCGGCCGTGTAGACGAGCGTCCGCGTCGGCGTGACGAACACCGCATCCTCCCCCTTCAGCGGCACGTGCGCGGCGACGTCCTCCTC
>CAXREU010000175.1:0-3573 GCA_964229715.1 Halobacterium sp. | reverse complement strand
GCCGACCCCGCTGCCGTCGTGACTGCAGTTCGTTCGAGCACTGACGCCGCAGTCGTCGCCGTTGGAGCGACGGTGCCCGACGCCGACGTCGCGTGCACGTCGACCAGCGAGGCGTCCGTCTGCTCTGCCGTCGAGCGGGCCCGTCACATCACCTCCTACCGCCGCTCGGTGTCGAACCTCTACGCGGCGTGCCGCGAGCGCGCGCTCGGACGGCCCGACGAGGACGTCCGCGAGCGCCGCCGTGCCGCCGACGAGCAGTTCGCGTCGCTGCCCGACGACCGCGAGGCGTTCGCCGCCGCGCTCCGTCCGGAGGCCGAGGATGGTTGAGGCGTTCGCCATCGCGTCCGGAAAGGGCGGCACCGGGAAAACGACGAGCACGCTCGCGCTCGGGATGGCGCTCGCCGAAGCCCACGATGTCACGGTCGTGGACGCCGACACGGGCATGGCGAACCTGCTGTTCCACGCGGGGCTCGCGGATGTGGACGTGACGCTCCACGACCTCCTCGTCTCGGGTGGGAACGCGGACGTCTCCGACGCCGTCTACGAGCGCTACGGGATGCGCGTCGTGCCCTGCGGCACGGGACTTGGCGAGTTCCGCGCGGCCGACCCGACCCACCTCCGCGACGTCGTTGCCGACCTCGCTGCCGACACGGATGTCCTCCTGCTGGACTCGCCGGCGACGCTCGCGAGCCGCAGCGCCGTCCTCCCGGTGGTGCTGGCGGACCGCGCGGTGCTCGTTGTGCAGCCGACGATTCCCGCCATCTCGGACGCGCTCAAAGTCCAGGAGTACGCGACATCGTACGGGACGGGCGTCGCGGGCACGCTCTACAACAAGGTCCAGGACCCCCAGGCGGTCGAGCGCGTCGCCGAGAAGTCCGGGCAGTACTTCGAGGGCGACACGCTCGCTACTGTCCCCGAGGCCGAGGCGGTCCGGTCCGCGCGTCGCGCCGGCGAGCCGCTACTCGCACATGCCCCGGAGAGCGACGCGGCGGCCGCGTACCGGCGCGCCGCGGCCGCAATCGATGTTCGGGACGCTGACGCCGAATCGGTCGCCGACCGCTTCCGGAGCGCGGTCGTCCCCGAGCAGCCATGACCGAACTGACGTTCGCGCGCGTCGTCGAGGACGCGGCGGCCGCACTGTCGCTTGCGCTCGACCGCGAACTCACCGGGCACGCTGTTCTCACGCCCCAGGAGGCGCTCCTCCTCGACGGCGACGGCGAGGGCGTCGTCACGTTCACCGACGGCGTTCCCACGCACGTCCACCACAGTTCGACGGGCCGTGGCGGCGCGGCGGCGCTCGCGGACCTCGCGACGACGGGCCCGCTGCGCGTGGCGTGTTACGACGGCGCCGACGGTGACGTCCCTCGAACCGGCCCGTCCGCGGTTTCGCCGGGCACGCCGGCCGAGCGCCTCGCCGGCGACGATGCCCTCGCGGAGCGAACGCGGGAGGCTGCCCGAGCGGCCGACATCGCGGACGCCGACAGCGCGGGCGACCTCGACGCCGTGGAGGCGGTCCTCGCGGACGAGGAGAAGGTCGAGGCGATTCAGGACCGCGCCCGCGAGGAAGCCCGAGAGCGCGCCGAAGAGTGGGGATTCGACAACCTCGATGCCTGACTACCGCGGGCGAGCGACGTGCCCGAACCGCGTCGTCCCGTCCGGCGTCGTGACGCGGACCTCAAACGCGATGGCGACGACGACCGTCTCGCCCGCGCGCTCCTGTACCACCACGCCGCCGTGACGTTCACACGCGCCAAACGACCTCCCTCGTTTGTCCGGACAAGTCACGTGCTCCGCGAGCGTGCCGCCGTACGTCACGTTCACGACGACGCCGTCGCCGAGTCGCGTCCGCTCGACCGTGCGGAGTTGCGGCGCCATCGACGCTTCGACGCGTTCGACTGCAGCCTCTCTCTGTCCCCACGCGGTTCCCGTCGCCGTCTCCGCCGCACTATCCGCGACGCGGTCGAGCACCCGAGCAACGCGCTCGCCGTGGTCCTCGTCGACGTCCGCTACCGCCGGCGCGTAGCCGAACTGGAGGTACGCGGCCGCGACCGGAACGAGTGCGAGCGCGGCGACCGCAGCCGCAACGAGCACGAGCTGACCGCGGTCGTTCACGCGTACCACACCCACATTGTGACGCGGCCGTTTCCGGTCGGAACGCGTGCGACGCCAACCGCCGCGTTCGACGGACGAACGTGACCGACGGCGCCATGAGGCGTCCGCACCCGGAACATGAGGTTGTCCGGGAGGATGCGGTCGACGCGCCGTTCAAGCGCGCCGCGCTCCCGCTCGAACGTTCTCTCCGAGACCGCGACCTCCGCCAGCCGCGTCGCGTCGCCGTGCTGTGGCGGTTCGTTCGCCAGCACGGTCGCGGCGTCCTGCGCGTACGCGTCGAGTTGCGCCTGTTCGCCGACGCCGCCTGCGGGCGTGCCGAACGCGAACGCGCTCGCCACCGCGACCACGAACAGCACGCCGACGCCCGCCTCGACGACCGACAGCGAGAGCTGTCCGCGCTCGCGTCCCGTATCGTCACGCATCGACGGTCACCCCGAGCACGGCTTTGGTCGTCGTCTCCACGCGGTACGCGACGGTGACGCTGCCCGGCGCGAGTTCGCCGTCGACGTCGAACGTCAGAGTGACCGTGTCGTACCTGGAGAGGCCGACGTCGTACGTGCCGTCCAGACCAGCCTCATCGCGGAGGACGACGCGGTCGTTCGCACGTACGGTCGTGACGTTCGCCGTGCCGGTGTCGAACGCCAGCATAGCGCTCCCCGTCCGTCGTGGCAGCGTGACTTCCGCACTGTCGTCGAACGCGGGTGTGAGCTCGCGCTGACTCGCGTCCGCGACGAGCACGACGCGGCGCATCGTCGCCCCACCTGCCGGGTTACCGCGTTCGGCGAGCGTCTCCCCGTCGAGCGAAACTCGGACGGCAGCGCCTCCCGGGAGCACGCTGTTGAGGTTCGTGCTCGCGTTCGCAACAGCCGCTCGCGAGAGCACGTTCGCTCGTACCGTCAGCGGACCGTCCGCGGCGACGAGGCGCTCGGCGACGCTGGCCGCGAGCCGGCTGTCCGCGGGGTCGGTGGTCGCGCCCGCGAACGCGCTCCCGGCGAGCCCAATCGCCGCTGCGACGCTCGCGATGACCAGCAGCAGCGCTATCGCGAGCGCGGGGAGGTTCGCTTGCGCGCGGGTCACGCTGCCTCCGCGAGTTCGACGACGAATCCGCCGTCGGAGTGTGCTCGCACGCGCACGAATCCGTCGCTGTCGGTCCAGTTCCCGCGAACTGCCCGCACGCTGTCCGGGAGCACGAGCGGCGTCGCGCCGCCCACGTCGGCGTGCTCGTGGACGAGGACGAGACTGGTGTCGTTCGCGGTGACGCGGTAGCCGCGGTCGCGAATCGTTTCGGGGAGGGTGACGCGGCGCTCCGCGATGATTTCGCCCGCGTCGGCTTCCGCACTCGCCCGCGCTGGAACCGCTGCTTCGATGTTTGCGGCCGCGTGCTGGAGCGTGCGTTCGCCGACTTCGTCGGCGGCCGCAGTCCGCGCGGTCGGGACGACGCCCCCGGACCGCGTCGTCGTC
>CAXREU010000174.1:0-4878 GCA_964229715.1 Halobacterium sp. | reverse complement strand
GATGCGCGAGCTCTCCGTGCCCTTCTGCGCGCGAGGTGCTCGGCGAGCACGTCCGACAGGCGGGCGCGCAGAAGGGCACGGAGAGCTCGCGCATCGACATCCGGCACTACGAGCGCATCGACCGCGAGACCGCCAAGCGCATCGAGCGCGTCGCCAACGACATCGTCCGCGAGAACACGAGCGTGCAGCGCGAGTGGCCCCACCGCCACGAGGCCGAGGAGAAGTACGGCTTCGACCTCTATCAGGGCGGGATTCCGGCGGGCGAGAACATCCGCCTGATTCACGTCGCCGAGGACGTCCAGGCCTGCGGCGGGACGCACGTCAACCGCACCGGCGAAATCGGCGCCATCAAGCTGCTGAACACCGAGCGCGTGCAGGACGGCGTCGAACGGCTGACGTTCGCCGCGGGCGACGCCGCCATCGAGCACGTGCAGGAACTCGAAGACGACCTGCTGGCGGCCGCGGAGACGTTCGACGTGACACCCAGTGAAGTGCCCGAGACGGCCGAGCGGTTCTTCACGGAGTGGAAGGAGCGCGGCAAGCGCATCGAGGACCTCAAAGAGCAGGTCGCGGAGGCCCGCGCCTCCGGCGGCGCCGGCGGCGAGGAGGTCGAGGTCGCCGACACGACGGCGGTCGTCCAGCGCCTCGACGGCGACATGGACGAGCTCCAGGCGACGGCGAACGCGCTCGTCGCCGAGGGCAAGATTGCGGTCGTCGGCTCCGGGCAGGACGGCGCGCAGTTCGTCGTCGCGGTGCCGGAGGGCGTGCCCGTGAACGCGGGCGACGTCGTCGGCGAACTCGCGAGCATGGTCGGCGGCGGCGGCGGCGGCCCGCCGGACTTCGCGCAGGGCGGCGGTCCCGACACGGAGAACCTAGACGAGGCGCTGGAGGCGGCGCCGGAGATTCTGCGGGAAGTCGCGAGCGCGTAGCGCGCGCTACTGTTCTGAGGTGTCGCCGACGCCGTCGAGGCCGAGCACGCGCTCGGCCGCGGCGGCGACTTCGGGGACGTGGTCGTCGGGCGCGTAGACGCCGAAGCGCCACTGGACGCGCTGGGACTGCTGTAAGCCCTGTACGAGCGGGGACTGCTGGTCGAGCGGTCGAGTTTCGTTGCCCACAACCACGCGCGCGGAGGATTCGGGCATCGAGGGGTGACCGGGGTTGTCCACGACCACGTCGCTGTCGGGGACGCCGGCGGTGTCGGCAATCTCGCGCTCGAACTCACGGACGGCCGCGTAGTCGGCGTCCACGACGTTGCCGGGGACGTCGCTTCGCTCGGCCCAGACGGCGCGCTTGTAGAGGTCGCGTTCGGTGATGCGGCGGGCGGCGTCGGCGGTGGTGTCGTGCTCGCGGAGCGCGCCGAGGAGTTCAGCGTCGGTCATGCGCGCGAACGACTCGGGGTCGACGGCGGCGGCGTCGAGGAGGCGTTCGCCCGCGCGGTCGAGCATCGATCCGGCGATGCGGGAGACGTGGTGGCGGTAGACGGTGGCGTTCATCAGCGCGCGCCCGACGAGCAAGGATTCGGCGGTGGCGACGTTGCCCTCCGCGAGCACGAGGTCGTCGCCGCGGAACGTGAGCGCGCGCAGCAGCCGACCGTAGTCGATAGTGCCGTAGGGGACGCCGGTGTGGTGGGCGTCCCGCACGAGGTAGTCCATCCGGTCGACGTCCAGCTCGCCCGCGACGAGCTGGCCAAGTTTGCCGTCACCGCGGACGGTGGCGGCGACCCGGTCGGGGTCGAGGCCGTGGTCGCGGAGCACGCTCCCGATGTCGCCGTCGACGAGGAGGTGAGCGACGTCGTCGTGGTGGCGGCCGAGGTGGCGCTGGATGATACCCTCGGTCTGGTGGCCGTAGGGGCCGTGGCCGACGTCGTGGAGGAGGGCAGCGGCGCGGACGGTGTCGGCGCGCGCGCCGGTGACGTCCAGGTGGGCGAGCGCGCGGTCGGCGAGGTGGTAGACGCCCAGCGAGTGCTCGAAGCGCGTGTGGTTCGCCGAAGGGTAGACCAGCCGAATCGTCGAGAGCTGCTTGATGTGGCGCAGGCGCTGGACGGGCGGCGTGTCCAGGAGGGCTTCGGCGACGCCGTCGACCTCCACCCAGTCGTGAACGCTGTCCTTGATGGCGCGCATCCTACGTGTGAGGAGGGAGCGAGCGCACCAAAGGTGGTTCGGAGACGGTACGAACGTTTGCGTCGTTCCGTAGAGTTATGTCGTATCACGTCATTCGTTACCACGCAGCGAAGCGTACAGTCCGACAATCGACGGGAGAGGCGGAGACGGCCTGTCATCCCCGTCTCCGACATCGCGACAGGACGTGCGGGCGCCGAAACGCCTTTTGACCGTGGTCGACTTCGAACTGCCATGAGCCGGCCACGCGTCGCGTTGCTGAACGCGGCCCACGACCCAACAGACACGACGCGGAACTTCCGCCGCGAGCTCGACGCGGAGCTCGTGGAGTTCCACGTCACGGACGGCGACCTCCCGGATGGCCACGAGTACGATGGCGTGGTCGTCACGGGCTCGCGGTCGTCGGTGTACTGGGACGAGGACTGGATTGCTCCGCTCGTGGCGTACGTCGCGGACTGCCACGACGCGGGCGTCCCGGTGCTCGGGGTCTGTTTCGGCCACCAGGTCGGCGCGGCGGCGCGGGGCGGTCGCGGCGACGACCTGGGCGAGTACGAAATCGGCTACCGACGCGTCGAGCGCGTCGCCGACGACCCGCTGTTCGACGGCGTCGACGAGACGTTCACCGTGTTCACCACGCACTCGGACGCGGTCGTGGAACTGCCGCCGGGCGCGCAGCTGCTCGCGGAGAACGACTACGGCGTCCACGCGTTCCGCCTCGGCGAGTCCGTGGGCGTCCAGTTCCACCCCGAGTACGACACCGAGACCGCCGCGGACGTCACCACGCGGAAGGACGACCTCGCCGACGAGCGCAAACAGGACGTGCTCGACGGCATCACGCCGGAGAACTACGCGGCGGCCTGCGAGGCGAAACGGCTGTTCGAGAACTTCACGCAGTCGCTGGTCCAGCCGAAGGCCGCGGACTGACTACTGGCGGGCGGGCGGCTCGTCGCGGACGATTTTCCCGAGGAGGTCGCGGTTGTTCGCGCCCCAGCGGTAGAGCCGTTCGCGGAGGTCCTCGTAGCCCGGAATCTCGCGGAGCACGTCGAAGGCGGGGGCGAGCACCGGGAAGTCGTGGGCGAGCGTGCGCTCGATGGCGGCGCCCCCGGAGTAGACGGCGTCGTCGGTGAGCAGGTGCGCGGAGCGCTCGTAGTCGGCGGGGAGCCGCGCGAGCTGGTCGGGGGAGAGCTCGGAGAACCCCACGATTTCGACGTCGCCGTGGCGCTCGGCGAAGTGCGCACACCACGTGCAGAACCCGCAGTCGTCGTCGAAGACGAGCCGCGGCGGATGCTCAGTCATAGCTGCGAGTACGAACGGGAGGACAAGAAACCCGTCGGCCGCGTCAGTCGAAGCGCCCGGTGACCGCGCCGCAGGCCTCACAGACCGCGCGAATCTCGGAGTGGTCGTCCGCGAGCTCGATTTTTTGGGTGGTGGTCTCGCCGCAGTCCTCGCACTCGCGGAGGACTTCGGTGTCGCCGGCGTCCTGGGGCGCGCCGATGGCGAGCGCGCGGACGCGCTCGGCCCCGCGGTTGACACCGCGCTGGAACTCGCCGGGACCGAAGCGCACGAGTTCGCCCGCGCTGACTTCGGTCTCGTCGGCGTCGACGGCGGCGCCGTCGTCGGGGGACTGCTGGACGTCGAGCGTCTCGAAGGTGACCGTGCCCTCGAGCACGTGGAAGACTTCCTCCTGGTTCTCGTGGCTGTGGAGGCCGTACGCGAAGCTGTCGCCTTCGTCGAGTTCGTAGTAGTTGAGCGCGGCGTCGGCGGCGCCGAGCGCGTCCGTCAGCGGGACGTTCCGGTCGGCGGGCCCCATCCGGGAGTCGAGGTCGTCGAGGCGGACTTTTCGCATGTGCGCAGCGACGCCGCGAGTTCGGATAAGCCTGACTCGTCGCGAACGTGATACCCGCTGGGTTGATACCGCCGGGCGCCCGACTCGTGGGTATGGCAATCGACCCGCAGTTCCACGAGAACCGCGAGCAGGTGGACACGCACAAGGGCCACGACGTCTGGGGACCGGTCGACGAACCGGAGAAGCTCGGGATTCACGGCACGCACGTCGCCGTCGACTTCGACATCTGTCTGGCGGACGGCGCCTGCCTCGAAGACTGCCCCGTGGACGTCTTCGAATGGGTGGACACGCCCGGCCACCCCGAGTCCGAGCGGAAGGCCGACCCCGCCAACGAGTCCCAGTGCATCGACTGCATGCTCTGCGTGGACGTCTGTCCGGTGGACGCAATCGACGTCGACGCGAGTCGATAAGGAGGGCGTCAGTCAGTAGGCGGAACCGCTAGGGGTCGCTACGACCGTTCGATTTCGAGCTGCTCTCGGAGCTGCTGGAGGGCTTCGCTGTCGGACAGCTCGTCGAGCCGCTCCTGGAAGTGCGCCTCGCAGACGCCGACCTTCAGGCCGCCCTTCTCGACGGTGAGGTCCGCATCCCGGTCGCAGTAGTGACACTGCATACGTCTCGGTTCGGCCCACAGCTACCTGAACCTCACGGCACCGGCACGCTTCTGTCAGTCCTCAGAGCTGCGCGTGGAAGTCGGCGTACGCGGCCTCGTCGAGGCCCGCCTTCCCGAGCTCTCGGCCGTGAGCGTCGCTGCCGCCCGCGGGGAGGAGGTCGTACTCGTCGATAGCGGCTTCCACGAGCGCGCGGCCGTCGTCGGCGGGCGCCTCGCCGACGGGGCGGTCGTAGGGGTAGTAGAGTTCGACAGCGTCGAGCGCGGCGCAGCGTGCGAGCGCGGCCTCGGGGTCGGGATACCGGAGC
>CAXREU010000173.1:0-7123 GCA_964229715.1 Halobacterium sp. | reverse complement strand
CCCCCCCCCCCCCCCCCGCAGTAAAAAGCTACTATTGGAACCCGATGTGGCCGCCTTTCTCGCGGCGGGTTTCGGGGTTCTGGCTGCCCTTGAACTGTTCTTCGACGCGGTCGTAGTACTCCATGAGGTCCTCCGTGATGGTGGGGCGGACGTCCTCCATGCCGCGGCGGAAGTGCCGCATCTCGACTTCTTCGGCGTCTTCGTCCTCGCGGAGCGCTTCGATGGCGGCTTCGCGGGTGATGTTCGCGAGGTCGCTGCCGACGTAGCCGTCGGTGACCTCGGCGAGTTCGCGGAGGCTGACGTCGGGCGCGAGCGGGATGTCCTGGGTGTGAATCTTCAGAATCTGCTCGCGGCCTTCGACGTCGGGCTGCCCGACTTGGACGAGGCGGTCGAAGCGCCCCGAGCGGATGAGCGCGGGGTCGATGATGTCGGGGCGGTTGGTCGCGGCGATGACCATCACTTCCTCCATCTCTTCGAGGCCGTCCAGCTCCGTGAGAAGTTGGTTGACGACGCGCTCGGAGACGTTGTTCCCGACTTCCTGGCCGCGGCCGGGCGCGAGGCTGTCGAGCTCGTCGAAGAAGATGACCGTCGGGGAGACCTGGCGGGCCTTCCGGAACGTCTGCCGGATGGCCTTCTCGGACTCGCCGACCCACTTCGAGAGCAGCTGCGGGCCGCGGACGCTGATGAAGTTGGCGTTGGTCTCGTTGGCGACGGCTTTCGCCATCAGCGTCTTCCCGGTACCGGGCGGGCCGTACAGGAGCACACCGGCGGGCGGGTCGATGCCCATGCGTGTGAACTTCTCGGGCTGGTTGAGCGGCCACTCGACGGCCTCCTTGATGTCGTTTTTCGCGTCGTCGAGGCCGCCGACGTCGTCCCACGAGAGCTTCGGGAGTTCGACGAGGACCTCCCGCATCGCGGAGGGTTCGACTTCGTTGAGCGCGCCCTTGAAGTCGTTGCGCTTGACAATCATGCGGTCGATGAGGCTCGGCGGGATGTCCTCCTCGTCGAGGTCGATTTCGGGGAGGTAGCGCCGGAGCGCGCGCATCGCGGCCTCCTTGGTGAGGCTCTCGATGTCGGCGCCGACGAAGCCGTGCGTGTCGTCCGCCAGCGACGAGAGGTTCACGTCGTCGCTGAGCGGCATGCCGCGGGTGTGAATCTTCAGAATCTCCTCGCGGCCGACTTCGTCGGGGACGCCGATTTCGATTTCGCGGGCGAAGCGACCGGGGCGGCGGAGCGCGGGGTCGACGGCGTCGACGCGGTTGGTCGCCGCGATGACGATGACCTGGCCGCGGCCTTCGAGGCCGTCCATCATCGTCAGTAGTTGGGCGACGACGCGGCGTTCGACTTCGCCCGTGACGTCCTCGCGCTTGGGCGCGATGGAGTCCAGTTCGTCGATGAAGATGATGGAGGGCGAGTCGTCTTTGGCGTCCTCGAAGATTTCCCGGAGTTGCTGTTCGGACTCGCCGTAGTACTTGGAGATAATCTCGGGGCCGGCGATGGAGAAGAAGCTCGCCGACGTCTCATTGGCGACGGCCTTCGCCAGGAGGGTCTTCCCAGTGCCCGGTGGCCCGTGCAGCAACACCCCCTGAGGCGGCTCGATGCCGAGCTTCTGGAAAATCTGGGGGTGTTTCATCGGGAGTTCGACCATCTCCCGGACGCGCTGAATCTCGTTCTCGAGGCCGCCGATGTCCTCGTAGGTGATGCCGCTGCCCGTGCGTTCGAAGCCGCTGATGGGCTCCTCGCGGAGTTCGACGTCCGTGTCTTCCGTGATGAGGCAGACGCCCTCCGGCTCGGTTTCGACGGCGATGAGCGGGATGGCCTGTCCCGGCGAGCGCATGAATGGGTGATTCGTGCTCGACATCACCGGCACGATGTCGCGGGAGACGACGGGGCGCTTGAGAATCTGACGTTTCACCATGCCGGCGGCGTCGCTGCCGAACTGGACGCTGGCGTCCTCCGGCGGCGCGAGCACGAGCCGGTCGGCCTTCTCGGCGTCGGCCTTCCGAATCTTGACGCGTTCGCCGATGCCGACGTCGGCGTTCTGCCGGGTGAATCCGTCGATACGGATGGTGTCGGTGTTCCAGTCCTGCCGGTCGGCGCGCCAGACCTTCGCGGCGGTCGTCTCGGCACCCTCGATTTCGATGATGTCTCCCGGACTGAGCTTCAGGTGCAGGAGCGTGTCGGGGTCGAGGCGAGCGATACCCCTGCCCGAGTCGTTCGGGTAGGCTTTCGCCACCTCAAGTTGGACTTCGTTCATGATTGGAGGCTACGGCGGATGTGTGCGAATCCGACGTCGTAACGGAAGTACTTTCCGCCACACCCCACCGTGGCTGTCAACTTCTAACATACGAAGGCAGAAAGGCGTGCTGTCTCCCGCCCGTTCTGCCGCGACCCGGGGCGCTCGGAAGGGGGCACCCGCGTCCACCGGCTGCTCACTCCTCGTGGTGTTCCGCCAGCGCTTCGGCGAGCGTGAGTTCGCCGCGCGCAACCTTCCGTGCGAGCGCCTCCGTGATGGTCCGGTTCTGTTCGCTCTCCTCGCGCGACCGGCTCTTGATGACCTGAAGCTCGCCCTCCGTCGGCTCGATGGTTCGCCCCTCGATTTCCTCGCCCGCCATCAGCGCGATGTTCGCCGCCGCGAGCACGTCTCCCATGCCGCGTGCACCCGGCCCGAGGAACGGCGTCGTCCCCGTCTCGTCGACGAGTTCCACGCGCACCTCGTCGAGCCCGTCGATGATGCGCGCGCCCTCCAGCCGCGCGCCGTCCCCCACGCGAACTACGGCGTCGTCCTCGCCGGCGACCTCCTCACTCACCACTTCGGCCGCCCGCTCGATTGGGACCTGAAACGCGGAGACGACCATCCCGCCGCGCAGCACCGCGATGCCGGGGCGCGTCCCCGGGTCGACGCCGACGACTGTCCGACCCTCGCCGCCGCGCAGGTAGACGAGCGCTTCCTCGACAGTCTGGCGCGCGTGCTCGGCGTCAGCAACCACGACTGGAACCTCCGTCTCGACAGCTTCACCCGCGGTGATGACAACGTCCGTCGTCTCCGGTAGCGGCTCGCCCGGCTCGACCGTCGTGAACGCCACGTCACGGTCCCGCAGCTCCTCGACGACCTCGTGGTACACTTCGAAGTCCGTCGTCGCGACGACTATCACGACCGCACGTGCGGCCGCCGACAGCAAAACGCTTGCCCGCGAAACGTGTCCTCGCCCAGCCGACACACCGGGGGTCTTTTGCCCGGGAGCGCCCACTCGCCGGGTAGTGAGCGACGACACCCACATCTCGACGGGCTGTGCCGTGCTCGTCGACCTGCTCGGCGGGGGCGTCGAACGCGGCACCGTCACCCAGGTCTACGGGCCCCCGGGCGCGGGCAAGACGAACGTCGCGCTCTCGGCCGCAGTCGAGGTCGCCACCGACGGCGGGACAGCGGTCTACATCGACACCGAAGGACTCTCCGTGGAGCGCTTCGATCAGATTCTGCAGGCGCGCGCCGACGACCCCGAGGACGCCTCCAGCCGCATCATTCTCTCCGACGCCCACGACTTCGAGGAGCAGGCCGAAGCCGTCCGCGACGCCGCGGACTTCGCCGAACGCGCGGACCTCGTCGTCCTCGACTCCGCGACGGGCTTCTACCGCCTCGAACGCGACGCCAACGACGGCGGCGACGCACTCCGCCGGGTCGCCGACCAAGTCACGCACTTGCTCTCACTGGCGCGCAAACACGACCTCGCAGTCGTCGTCACGAACCAAGTGTTCACGGACGTCGACAGCGACAGCGACCGCGTCCGCCCGCTCGGCGGCCACACGCTCAACCACTGGACCGGCGTCGTGATGCGCGTCGACCGCTTCCGCGGCGGCAACCGCCGCGCCACCCTCGAAAAACACCGCTCGAAGCCCGAGGGGGAGCACGCCCGCTTCGAAATCACGGACACGGGCATCGAGGGCGTCGACGGCAACCAGTACTGACTGTTCGGCGCTCGCCAGGTAGAGCATCGCGCAAGTATCCGCGAGCGAGCGATGCGAGTGAGCACAGGCCGCCGACTGAGCGGAACGGAGTAGAACGAATGCGAGGGGTGGGATTCGAACCCACGAACCCCTACGGGAGCGGGTCTTAAGCCCGCCGCCTTTGGCCGCTCGGCCACCCTCGCATTACCTCGTGGCGGCCGCGGGGAGAAGTCCGTTACGGTCCTACCAGTCGACGGAGAGGGTGCCGTCGCCGTGGGGGTCGGGCGCGATTTCTTCGTTGGTACGGCGGTCCACGACGTGGATGACGCCGTCACCCTTTTTCGCGGGGCAGGCGTCGGCGGCGGCGACGTTGTGGTCGAGGTCGTCCTCGTCGAAGAAGTACGAGACGGGTTTGGCCATCCCGGAGGCGAGGTCCATCTCCCAGTTAGACGAGACTTCCGCGCACTTGCCCGCGCCGAAGCACTTGTTCGCCTCGAAGACGAGCTTGTACGGTTTCTCCTCGACCGGCGGAGCGTCAGCTTCGCCGATGTCGCTGGGGTCGACGGTGGCCGCGTCGTCAGTCATACGCGAGAATTGGTGCTGGAGGGCTTTGAACTGTCGGTCGGGAACGTCGTCAGTCGTGAATCTCGACGGATTCGAGGACGACGTCGCGCTTGGGCTGGTCGTTGCGGTCGGTGTCGACGTCGCCGATTGCTTCGACGACGTCCATGCCGTCCGTGACCTTCCCGAAGACCGCGTGGCGGTCGTCGAGGTGGGGCTGGGCGTCCAGGGTGATGAAGAACTGGCTGCCGTTCGTGTCCGGGCCGGAATTCGCCATCGAGAGCACGCCGGCGTCGTCGTGGCGGAGGTCGTCGTGGAACTCGTCCTCGAACTCGTAGCCGGGGCCGCCGCGACCGGTCTCAGTCGGGTCGCCGCCCTGAATCATGAAGCCCTCGATGACGCGGTGGAACGCGACGTCGCGGTACAGCGAGTCGCCCCGAACCTCACCGCTCTCGGGGTCCTCCCACGTCTTCGTGTCGGGCGCGGGGTCGGCGCCGGCGGCGGGGTCGTCCTTCGCGAGCTTGACGAAGTTCTCGACCGTCGTCGGTGCTTTCTCGTCGTACAGCTCGACCTCGATGTCGCCCTCGCTCGTGTGGAGGGTCGCCTTCTTGGTCATACCCGAGAGAACGCCGTCGCGCCGGATAACGCTACCTACTCAGAACGAACAGAGGTCCGCAAGCAGGCTCTCCGCGCGCCCACTGGCGATGACGTCGGCGGCGGCTTCGATGCCCTCGTCGATGGAGTCGACGTCCTCGCCGGCGTACATGCGGAGCGCGGCGTTGAGCTTGACGGCGTCCGCGAACTGGTCGCGGCGGTCGCCCGCGAGCACGTCCGCCGTAATCTCAGCGGACTCTCTGGCGACGTCCTCAACTTCGAGGTCCGCGCTCTCGATGTCCATGCCGTAGTCCTCGGTCTCGATGGTGAAGTCCTCGAGCTCGGCCCCTTCGGACCACTCGGCGACTGTCGTGGAGCCGGGGCGGACGTCGTCGTAGCCCTCCATCCCCTGGAACATGAGTACGCGGTCGAAGCCGACGTCCTCGCTCTCGCGAGCGGTCTCGACGACTTTCTTGGCGAACGCGAGGTGGTAGAACGAGCCGAGGTGGACGTCGGCGTTCGCGGGGTTCGCGAGCGTTTCGACGGTGTTCACGAACGTCCGCACGCCCATGTTGTCGCGGCGGTCCCAGAGCGCGTCCACGACGGGGTTGAAGTTCGGCTGGTAGTAGAACCCGAAGCCGTGCTCGTCGACCATCTCGGCGGACTCCTCGGGTTCGAGGTCGGTGCGCACGCCGAGCTCGCCGAGGACGTGCTTGTAGGCGTCCTGTTTCTGCGTCGGCACGCGGTCACCCGAGTGGACGACGACTGGCGTCCCGGCGGCGGCGGCGACGACGCCGGCGGCGACGCCCAGAATCGCGGAGTCGCCTTTCCCGTCGTAGTTCGCGCCGCAGTCCACGGGGTCGACGTCGGGTTCGGCGGCGACGACGCTCTTCCGGCGCATCGCGTCGACGTACGCGCCCAGTTCCTCGCCGTTGTTGCGTTTCCAGCGGTTCGCCAGCCAGAACGCGCCCAGCGTCGTCTGGTCGGGCGTCAAATCGAGGATGCGTTCGAACGCCTCCATCGCCTGCTCGCGGGACATGTCTGCGGCGGATTTCGGCCCGGAGCCGACGACCTCCGTCATCAGGCGCTGCAGCGGCCACTCACCGTGCGAATCGCTCATGTCGACGTATTGGATTTCCACCCGCCTAAATCCACCCGGTTTTCGCGAGCGCACCCGGAATTGGCCCGTCGACGAACCGGTAAACAGTAGCCGACGCAGTCCTAACTGCGCGGTAATGGCCGCGGCCGACTGGCGCGAACGCGTCGACGACGTGGACGCACGCCTCATCGATGAGTACCAGAGCGGGTTCCCGATTCGGGAGCGCCCGTTCGAAGTCGTCGCCGAGGACCTCGGCGTCACCGAGGCCGAGGCGCTCGAACGTGTCGAGCGCCTCCGCGACGAGGGCGTGTTCCGGCGGGTCGGCGCCGTCCTCAACCCGCCCGTCATCGGGTCGTCGACACTCGCCGCCGTGCGCGCGCCCGCCGACCGCGACGACGAGGTCGCCGACGTCATCAACGGCTACCAGCAGGTCAACCACAACTACCGCCGGGACCACGAGTACAACCAGTGGTTCGTCGTCACCGCCGGCAGCCGCGAGAAGCGCGACGAGATTCTCGCCGACATCGAGGAGCGGACGGGCTGCGAGGTGCTGAACCTCCCGATGCTCACCGACTACTACATCGACCTCGAGTTCCCGGTCGTGAATGGTGATAGATTTGCTCGAGAAAGTCTCGACAGCACGGACGTCTCCGCGACCCGCATCAGCGAGAGCGCGGCGGGCGACCTCTCGACGCTGGACGCCGACCTCCTGCTCGCGATACAGGACGGCTTCCCGCTGTCGGCGACGCCGTATCGGGACGTCGCGGACGCCATCGGCGCGCCCGTCGAGGATGTCCTCGACGCCACTGAACGCCTGCTCGCGGACGGCTGCATCAAGCGCGTCGGCTGCGTCGTCAACCACGTCGTCACCGGCTTCGACGCCAACTGCATGGTCGTCTGGGACGTCCCCGACGACGAACTCGA
>CAXREU010000172.1:0-3342 GCA_964229715.1 Halobacterium sp. | reverse complement strand
TTGGGTTGGTCGAACTGCTCGCGGGCCTGCGCGTACGTCAGGGTGTCGTCGAGGGCCGCGCGCGCTATCCCGATGGAGCGCGCGGCGATGGTGATGCGGCCGCCGTTCAGCGTTTCGAGCGCCTGCTGGAAGCCCTCGCCCTCCTCGCCGAGCAAGCGGTCCGCGGGAACGCGCATGTCGTCGAAGCGCAGCTCCGCGGTCGGACAGCCCTTGTCGCCGAGTTTGTCCTCCGTGCCCTCGACGTGGAAGCCGTCGTCCTCGTCGGGGCGCACGACGAACGACGAGATGCCGCGGTGGCCGGCGTCGGGGTCGGTCTTCGCGAACAGCGTGACGGTGTCCGCGACGCTCCCGTTCGAAATCCAGAGCTTCTCGCCGTCGATGACGTACCCGTCGCCGTCCCGCTCGGCGGTGGTCTCCATCGAGGGGACGTCCGAGCCCGCGCCCGCTTCCGAGAGCGCGAACGCGCCGACGTCGTCGCCGCGGTTCATCGCCGCGAGGTACTCGGACTTCTGGTCGTCGTCGCCGTACTGGTAGAGCATGTTCCCCGCGAGGCTCGTGTGCGCCGCGACGACCGTCCCGAGTCCGCCACTCCCCCGGGAGAGCTCTTCGAGCGCGATGGCGTAGGAGTGGTAGTCCAGGCCCGCGCCGTCGTACTCCTCGGGGAACGGCATCCCCATCAGGCCGAGGTCGCTCATCTCCTCGACGAGGTCCTGCGGGAACTCGTCGTCGTGGTCGATGTCGTCCGCGCGCGGAATTACCTCCTCGTCGACGAACTCCGAGACCATTTCCTTGATTTGGCGCTGTTCGTCGCTGAGGCTGAAGTCCATGCGTGGAACGTCCGAGCGGCGGGTCTTTACTTTTCTCCCCGGCGTAGCGCACCGTCGGCGCGCCACGTTATAGCGAGCGGGGAACGGAGTGACCCGCGAGCAGCGTGGCCGAGCAACCGGAGGCCACGTGCTGGCGAACGCGGCGCGAAGCGATGCGTGAGCGGCGTGACCTCGTTGCGCTCGACCACGATACGCGAGCGGCGTGACGAGGAATCCGTCGGTTTGTCGACTCGACCCCCGTCCCTTTTTGCGCGTGGTCCTCTTAACGGGGGTATAGCGATGGTCGGAGGCCACCCCGAGTACCCCCAGCCCGCGGCGGACGAGCGCGCGTGGTGCCACGACGCCGTGCAGGATGTCTCCCGCACGTTCGCGTTGACTATCGACGCGCTCGAGGAGCCGCTGGCGACCCGCATCTGCGTCGGCTACCTGTTGTGCCGCGTGGCCGACACCGTCGAGGACGCCACGTCGATACCGCCCGCCGAGCAGGCCGAACTGCTACGGACGTACGACCGCGTGCTCGACCCCGGGGACGCGACGGACGTCGACGAGTTCCGGGCGGACGTGGAACCACACCTGCCGGCCGAACTGGACGCCGACTGGACGGTCGTCGCGGAGGCGGACCGCGTCCTGCGGGCGTTCGAGAGCCTCGACGCGGACGCGCAGGCCGCGGTTCGGCCGACCGTCCGCGAGATGACGACGGGGATGGCCTCGCTCGTGGAGCGGTACGCCGAGGACGGCGGCCTCCGCATCCAATCCGTCGAGGAACTCGAGGAGTACTGCTGGTACGTCGCGGGGACGGTCGGGGAGCTGGTCACCGAACTGCTGGCCGTGGACGCCGCGCGCGAGGAGGCGGCGACGATGCGCGAACACGCGCGGTCGTTCGCACTCCTCCTCCAGCTCGTGAACGTCGCGAAGGACGTCCGGCCGGACTACCACGAGGAGAACAACGTCTACCTACCGGCGTCGTGGCTGGACGAGGCGGGCGTCGACCCGGACGCCGTGGCGGCCCCGTCGACCGCGGACCGCGTCGGCGGCGTCGTCGAGCGCGTCGTCGACCGCGCACGGGGGTACGCGGACGGCGCACAGCGGTGGCTGGAGGCGATGCCGACGACCAGCGGGAACACGCTGGCGGCGTGGACGGTGCCGTACCGGCGGGCGGGTGGGACGATGCGGGAGCTGCGCGACCGCCCCGGGGACGTCGTCGTGGACGGCGACGTGAAGGTCTCGCGCGCGGAGGTGCACGCGGTGCTGGCGCGCGTCACGGACGACTTCGACCGGTCGGCGCTGGGCCGCCTGCGCGAGCGCATTGCGACGCAGTCGCTGGCCTGAACCCGGAACGCGTTAGTCACTGCCGGCGCGACTTCTTCTCATGGAGACTGTCGCCGATGTCGTCGCGAGTCTCGACGACCCGGACCGGCCGGTCGTGCGCGCCGACCGCGTCCACGACGCCCGCGAGTTCCGGTCGCAGACGTACAAGACGGGGAACGCGCTGCGGCACTGCGGCGTGCGCGAGGAAGTCGGCGTCGCGATTCTGGACGTCCCCGCGCCCGCCGCGCTACAGACGTTCTTCGGCGCGGCACTGTTGGGTGCGACCGTGGAGTTCGGCCCGGACCGTGTGACCGAGGCGCGCGTAGTCGCGGGCCCGACCACGGAGCTCGGCGAGTACGACCTGCCGCCGGGCGGCCAGCGCGTCGGCTGGGGAGAGCCACCCGCGGACCCATCGTGGACGTACTTCGAGCGGGACGTCTGGAGCGAGAACCCGACGTTCCCGGAGCCGGCAGTCACACCGGAAACCGAACTGCTCGCCGGTGTCACGCACGGGGAGGCGGTCGACGCGGCGCAGCGGGTCGCCGAGCGCTACGACGCGGACGACCGGGTCGCGGTGCGCGCGCCGCTCGCGGAGTCGGGGACGATTGTCGCGGGCGTGCTCGCGCCGCTGGTCGCTGGTGCGTCGATAGTGCTGCCGCCCGCCGGAGGCGCGGGGACGGTCGCGGTCGCGACCAGTGACGCGCCCGAGGACCGCGTGGTTGCGCCGGGCGACGCCGCGCCGTAGCCGACTGTCCGTGAATGAGTACCAATCTCGCGGAACCGCTATTATCCGGGGGTGAAATGGGAGACACATGCCCGATGCAGTAGTCTGTTGGGGTGGCCGCGACGCCGGCAGCGCGGCCGAGCCCGAGCACGCCGACGACGCTCCCAAGGACGGCGAGTCCGGTGGAGGGGTCGAGCGCGGCGTACACCGACCGACGGGAGCGAGCAGGACCGAGACGAGTAGCGACGCGTGCGCCGAAGCGGTGAGCGAGTGATGCCCGGGCCGATACTCGAAGTCGGCGACGACCTCGTCCTGCGGACCGTCGAGCGCGACGACGCGGCGTTCCTCCAGCGGCTGTTCACGGACCCGTACGCGCGCCTCGGCCTCCACGCGGACAGCCACAAGAGCGAGGCCGAGGTCGAGCAGTTCGTCGAGGAGGAAGTCGAGGACGAGTCCAACGCCGCCTACTTCGCGTGCGTGGAC
>CAXREU010000171.1:0-8936 GCA_964229715.1 Halobacterium sp. | reverse complement strand
GGTGCCGACGACCCCGCCAGCCTCGCGGACGACCTCCGCGAGGCCGCCGACCGACTCGACGAAGGCGCGACTGAGTCCGTGGTCGCGGACGCGCTCGAAACGGCCATCGACGACGCCGACGACGGCTTCGTCTACGTCGACGACGACGCGCGCGCCGAACTGCTGCGCGGGGCGGACGCGGGCGACGTGGACGTGACCGACGGCGTCATTGACCTCACGGACGCCCCAGAGGAAGCGATGCGAAAGGTGCGCGGCGGCGAGATGGGGATGATTTTCCAGGACCCGATGACGTCGCTGAACCCCGCGGTGACCGTCGGCGAGCAGGTCGCCGAGTCGCTGCGCCTCCACCGCTACGGCGACCGCAAACCCGACACGTGGCTGAACGCGATTCGCGAGATTCTCCCCAAGATTGGCGGCCGCGAGCACGACGAGGAAGTGTTCGAGGACGTCGTCGACATTCTCACCGAGGTCGGGATTCCGGAGGCGACCTCGCGCCTGGAGGAGTACCCCCACGAGTTCTCCGGCGGGATGCGCCAGCGCGTGCTCATCGCCATCGCGCTGGCGTGCCAGCCGCGGCTGCTGGTCGCCGACGAGCCGACGACGGCGCTGGACGTGACCATCCAGGCCCAGATTCTGGACCTCATCGACGACCTCCAGGACGAGTTCGGGATGTCCGTGCTGATGATTACGCACGACCTCGGCGTGGTCGCGGAGACCTGCGACCGCGTGGCGGTGATGTACGCCGGCGAAATCGTCGAGGAGGGGCCGGTCGAGGAAATCTTCCACAACCCCAGCCACCCGTACACGTACACGCTGCTGGAATCAATTCCGACCGAGGAGAAAGAACGCCTGACGCCCATCGAGGGCAACGTTCCGGACCTCATCGACATGCCGGAGGGCTGCCACTTCGCGGACCACTGCCCGTGGGCGCAACCCGAGTGCCGGGAGGGCGAGATTCCGTTCCTCCAGCACGGCGCGGAGGACGTCGACCACCGCTCGAAGTGCATCCTCCCGGACTTCGACGAGAGCGAGTACGGCTCCGAGGGCGTCTCCTCGAAGGCCGAACACGAAATCGGCGAGCCGCTCGTGGAACTCAAGGAGATGCGCAAGTACTACGAGCAGGAGTCGGGCTGGCTCGACCGATTCTTCCCGGGCGAGGAGCCCAGCGTGAAGGCCGTCGACGGCATCAGCCTCGACGTCCACGAGGGCGAGACCCTCGGGCTGGTCGGCGAGTCCGGCTGCGGGAAGTCGACGGCGGGCCGCGCGCTCCTCCACCTCAACCCGCCGACTGACGGGACGGTCGTGTTCGCGGGCCAGGACCTCGGGACCCTCTCGAAGTCCGAACTCCGCGAGAAGCGCAAGGACATGCAGATGGTGTTCCAGGACCCGATGTCGAGTCTCGACCCGCGGATGACGGTCGGGCAGACGGTCATGGAGCCGTTGAAGATTCACGACCTCGCGGAGGGCCACCGCCGCCAGCGCGTCGTCGAACTCCTCGAGGAGGTGGGGCTGGACCCGAGCCAGTACGACCGCTACCCGCACGAACTCTCCGGCGGGCAGCGCCAGCGCGTCGGCATCGCGCGGGCGCTGGCGGTCGACCCCGACTTCATCGTCGCCGACGAGCCGGTTTCGGCGCTGGACGTCTCCGTGCAGGCCCAGATTATCAACCTCATGGAGGACCTCCAGGAGGAGTACGGGCTGACGTACCTGTTCATCGCCCACGACCTCTCCGTGGTGCGTCACATCTCCGACCGGGTCGCGGTGATGTACCTCGGGGAAATCGTGGAGGTCGCGGGGACGGACGAGCTGTTCGGCGACCCCAAACACCCCTACACGAACGCGTTGCTCTCCGCGATTCCCGAGCCCGACCCGCTAGCAGAAACCGGCGACCGCACCATCTTGAAGGGGGACGTGCCGTCGCCCATCGACCCGCCGTCGGGCTGTCACTTCCGCACGCGGTGTCCGTCCGTGATTCCGCCCGAGGACCTCGACATCGAGCAGGAGCGCTACCGCGAGGTGATGTTCTACCGGCAGCGCGTGGAGGCCCGCGACATCGACTTGGAGGCCGCGCGCGAACAGGCGGCCGGCGAGGCGTCCGCAGACAGAGCGGTCGCGGACGGCGGTAGCGACCTCCACGCAGTCCTCCACGACCAGTTCTTCGAGGAGCCGCTCTCCGGCGCGGCCCGCGACGCAGTCGACGAGTCCTTCGACCACCTCGCCGAGGGCGACTGGGACGGTGCAGAGGCAGTACTTCGCGAGACCTTCGAGAGCGTCTGTGAGCGGCAAGACCCACACCTCGGCGACGAGGACCACCCGGCCGCGTGTCACCTGTTCTCCGACGCTGAGTGAATCGGGCGTCGGCTGTCCCGTCGCCGTCCCGGAGTTAGCGGCAATTTTCACACGAACCGAAGCGCCACAGACGACCGCCTCGGCGGCGTGTGCCGATTTCACCACGACTATCCGATACTATTATTTGGGTAGCTCTCGGGAGTTCTCTTATGGCAGGTAATGACAGCCAGGTCTCACGGCGCAGCTTCCTGAAGGCTGCCGGCACCGCAACCGTCGCCGCGACCGCGACGAGTTCCGTTGCCGGCTGTCTCGGTGGCGGCGGCGGTGGCGGCAGTACCCTCCGATACGGCCGCGGTTCGCACTCCTCCACGCTCGACCCGCAGAACACCACCAGCGGCGAAGTCGCGAAGGTGACCAACCAGGCCTACGAGGGCCTCATCGGCTTCCAGCCCGGCGAAGCGGCGCTCACCGAAGCGCTTGCGACCGACTGGACGATGGACGGCGCGAACGTCACCCTCCAGCTCCGCGAGGACGTGACATTCCACGACGGCTCCGACTTCACGGCCGACGACTTCATCGCGACGTACCGCCGGTTCGTCGACGACGACTACGAGTACCACTTCGAGGACTCCTCCGCGTACGGCCCGTTCACGCTCGGTAACTGGATAGACAGCGTCGAGAAGGACGGCGACTACACGCTGAACATTACGCTCACGCAGACGTACGCGCCGTTCCTCCGGAACCTCGCGATGTTCTGCGCGGTCGTCATCTCCCAGGACGCCATCGAGGGCGACGTCAACCTCGACGAGGAGATGGTCGGCACCGGCCCCTTCGAGCTCTCCGAGCTCGACGACGCCAACAACCGCATCCAGCTCACCGCGTTCGACGACTACTGGGGCGACAGCCCGAACGTCAACGAAGTGCTGTTCCTCACGCGCGGCCAGAACTCCACGCGCGCACAGGCGCTCGTCGAGGAGGAGATGGAGATTATCGACGGCCTCGACCCCGACACCATCGAGACGGTCGAGGGCTCCGACACCGCCTCCGTGGAGACGGTCGAGGGCATCAACATCGGGTACATGAGTTTCAACATGTCCCGCGTCGAGGCGTTCCGCGACCGCCGCGTCCGTCGCGCAATCAGCTACGCCATCGACACGCAGTCCATCGTCGAGAACATCTACTCGGGCATCGCGACGCAGGCCGACCAGCCGATTCCGCCCGCACTGTTCGGCCACAGCGAGGACCTCAGCCCGTACCCCCACGACCCCGAGCAGGCGCAGTCGCTGCTCGAGGAAGCCGGCTACGGCGACGGCTTCTCCTTCGAACTGACGACGTTCCAGAACCCGCGCGGCTACAACCCCGCGCCGCTCCCGACCGCCGAGACTATCCGGTCGAACCTCGCGGAAATCGGCGTCGAGGTCACCATCGACGACCGCCAGTTCTCCGACTACCTCACGTACACCTCCGAGGGGCGCCACGACGCCAGCCTCGCGGGCTGGTACACTGACAACGCCGACCCCGACAACTTCTGTTACGTGCTCCTCCACCCGCAGTGCGAGGTTCCGGAGGGCCAGGACTGGGTGTCGTGGGACACCGAGGGCTTCAACACCTCGAACCGCTCGGCGTGGGCGAACCCGGACTACATGAACCGCGTCGAAGAAGCACAGACGACCACGAACCAGAGCGACCGCGCGGAACTGTACAACGAGGCGGTCCAGATTGCCCACGACGAAGCGCCGTGGGTGTACATCGACTACGCCGAGGAGGTGCGCGGCGTCAGCAACCGCGTGAGCAACTACACCATCTCCGCAATCGGCGGCCCGCACCTCGACCTCGTCGAGTTAGAATAACCGAGCGGCCCGTCGCCACGACGGGACCTTTTTAATTCTCGCACTCTCTCCTTCGCGTAATGGTCTCAAAGCGGTTCGTTGTAAAACGGTTGCTGCTCCTCGTCCCGGTCCTGTTCGGGGTGGCGACCGTCGTGTTCGCAATCCTCCACCTCTCGCCGGGCGACCCCGCAGTCGCGATTGCCGGCCAGCGCGCGAGTCAGGCGTTCGTCGAACAGGTCCGCACGGACCTCGGATTGAACGACCCGCTCTGGCAGCAGTACCTCCGGTTCCTCGGCGACGTCGCCACGTTCAACTTCGGCGAGTCCTACCAGATTCAGCGCGGCACGCCGGTCAGCCGGATTCTCGCCGACCGCCTCCCCATCACCATCGAGCTCGCGGTGCTCGGCCAGCTCGCCGGCCTCCTGTTCGGCCTGCCGCTGGGCATCCTGAGCGCGGTCAAACAGGACACCATCACGGACCACCTCACGCGCATCGGCGCGCTCAGCGGCATCAGCATCCCCATCTACTGGAGCGGCCCGCTGCTCATCCTGCTGTTCGCGCAGTTCCTCGGCATTCTCCCGACGAGCGGCCGCATCGGCTCCGCGCACTTCATCGACACAGTGACCGGGTTCATCCTCGTGGACACGCTGCTCGCGGGCGACGTGCCGGCGTTCCGGTCCGCGTTCCGCCACCTGCTGTTGCCCATCGTAGTGTTGGGCATCTACCAGATGGCGCTCATCTCGCGGATGATGCGCTCGTCGATGATAGAGGTCATCCGCCAGGACTACATGCGGACTGCCCGCGCGAAGGGGCAGGGTGAGAAGATTACGACGATGAAACACGGCCTCCGGAACGCGTTCATTCCCGTCATCACCATCATCGGCATCCAGTTCGGAGCGCTGCTCGGCGGCGCCGTGCTCACGGAGACCGTCTTCGAAATCAACGGCATCGGTACGCTGCTGGTCAGCGCCATCAACCAGAGTGACTACCCGGTCGTGCAAGCCACCGTGCTCGTGTTCGCGGTGCTGTACACGCTGGTGAACCTCCTCGTCGACATCACGTACTCCGTCCTCGACCCCCGCATCGAACAATGAGCACCGAAACCCAGACCCCCGACGTCGAGCGTGGCATCGTCGAGCGGCTCCGCGCGAGTCCGTTCCTCTCCGAACTGCTGTCGAACCGGCTGGCCGTCATCGGCTTGGCCCTCATCGGTGGCGTGTTCGCGGTCGCCATCTTCGCACGGGTCACGTACGACTTGAGCGCGATTACGGCGACGCAGTTCGGCACGAACCCCACCGAGGCCGCGCCGAGCGCACAGTACTGGTTCGGCACGGACGGCCAGGCCCGCGACATCTTCCCGCGCGTGCTGTACGGCGCGTGGTACGCGATGCTGTACGGCACCGTCACGGTCGTCGCATCGACCGTGCTCGGCGTCGGCCTCGGCATCATCGCGGCGTACTACGGCGACCTCACGGACAACGTCATCATGCGCACGATGGACGTGCTGTTGTCGTTCCCGTCGCTGCTGCTCGCGCTCGCGCTCGTCACCATCTTCCCGGACGACCTCGGCCTGTGGCGCGCGGTCGCGGCGCTGACGCTCGTGTACACGCCGCGGTTCGCGCGCGTCGTCCGCGGCGCCGCGCTGAAAGTCCTCGAGGACGAGTACATCGAGGCGACGCGCGCGCTCGGCGCGACCGACCCCCGGCTGCTCGTGCGCCACGTGCTCCCGAACTGTCTGGCGCCCATCACCGTCCAGTCGACGCTGAACTTCGGGCTCGCCATCATCGACATCGCGGCGCTATCCTTCCTCGGATTCGGCGCCAGCCCCGGCGAACCGACGTGGGGGATGATGCTGTCGAACGGCGTCGAGTACGGCCTCTTCTCGGGGGCGTGGTGGTGGTCGTTCTTCCCCGGTCTGCTGCTCGCGCTGACCGTCCTCGGGTTCAACCTCCTCGGGGACGGCATGCGCGACGCGCTCGACCCGCGGATGCGGGAAGCGATTGACTGATTCTCCCCCCGAAGCGTCGGCGAGCCTGCACGAACTCGCCGCTCGCGCGGGCCGTTGGGCGCTCCGTGGCGCCGCAATCGGCGTCACCCTCTCGCTGGCGCTGCTCGCGGTCACATCCCCGAAGGGCGCGACCGACACGGCGTTCGCGCTCGGCGCGCTCGTGCTCGGGTTCGGCGTATTGGCGTGGGCGACCGCCGTCGGCCTCGGTGAGACGCTCCGCGGCGTCCAGGCGTACGTTGCCGTCGGCTCCGCGTGGACGGAAGCCGGCGCGCGTGAGGCGTTTTTCGTGCTCACGTGGACGGGCGCGGGCTGGGCGTTCGCCGCCGCAGTCACGTCCGTCGCGCTCGGCGTTTAGTCCGGTCGAATTTGCGTGCCGGCGTCGCCCGCGACCGCCGCAGCGATATTCTCCGTTCCAGTGACGACCGCGCGCTCACCGCCCGCGTCGAGAAATCGCAGACACGCCCGCACTTTCGGCTCCATGCTCCCCTCCGCGAACTCGCCGCTGGCGAGGTGTTCGCGCATTTCCGCGGCGGCCGCGTCCTCGATGGGGGTTTGCTCGGGCGTCCCGAAGTCCGTGTAGACGCAGGGGACGTCCGTCGCCATCACCAACACTTCTGAGTCGACGCGCTCGGCGACGAGCCGCGTCGTGTAGTCCTTGTCGACGACTGCCGGCACGCCCTCGATTTCCTCGGCCGCGACAGTAACCGGGACACCGCCACCGCCGCCGCAGACGACGGGTTGGCCGTCTGCGACCAGACTCTCGATGCGCTCGCTCTCTAACACTCGCGTCGGCTCGGGCGACGGGACGACCCGCCGATACGCCGTCTCGCCGTCGGCCGTCGTCACTTCCATCGTCTCGAACTCGCGCTCGCGGGCCTGCTCGGCGCTCATGTACGGGCCGACCGGCTTCGACGGGTCGTCGAACGCCGGGTCGTCCGGGCCGACTTCGACTTGGGTGACGACCGACGCGACGCTGGCGTCGACGCGCTCGTCGACGGCCTGCTGGAGGAGGTAGCCGATTTGGGCCTGCGTCTCCGCGACGAGCACGTCGAGGGGACGCGCGGACGCGTCCGAGGCCTCTTGCTGGCGGAGCAGCGCGCCGACCTGCGGGCCATTCCCGTGGGTCAACACGAGCTCGTGGCCCTCGTCGTGGAGTGCTCGGAGTTGGTCGGCGGTCGCCTCGATGCGCTCGCGCTGGGCGGCTATCGTGGCTTCGCCGCTCGGCGCGAGCGCGTTTCCGCCGAGCGCGACGACCGTTCGCATACGTGAGCGGTCGCCGTCGCTACACTAATTCCTGCCGGCAGTCCTACTCAGGCGCGGACGTTCTCCCCGTCGTGCTCGGCGAACTCCTCGCCGTCCCAGACGACCGTCCCGCGCACCATCGTCAACTCGGGGAACACGCCCGTCATCCCCTCAAACGGCGTCCACCCGCACTTCGAGTGGAGGTCGTCGCCGCGAATTTCCCGGGATGCGTCGGGGTCGACGAGCACGAGGTCGGCGTCGCGCCCCGCCTCGATGCGGCCCTTCTGCGGCACGTCGAAGATGTCCGCGGGATTCGCGGCCGTCACGTCCCGCACGCGCTCGTAGCTCAGTCGCCCCTCGCTGGCGGCCTGGAGCAGCAGCGGGAGTGCGGTCTCGACGCCCGGCACGCCTGAAGGCGCGTCCCAGATGCTCGCATCCTTCTCCTCGCGCGTGTGCGGCGCGTGGTCGGTCGCCACGATGTCCACCTCACCGTCCGCGAGTCGCTCGAACAGCGCCCCGCGGCGCTCTTCGCTGCGCAGCGGCGGGTTCATCCGCCCGAACGTCCCCAACTCGTCGAGGTCCTCGCGCGAGAGGAACAGGTGATGGGGCGTCACCTCACAGGTCGCGCCGCCCGCCCGCGCCGCGTCCACGCCCTCGGGTGTCGACGTGTGCGCGACGTGACTCGTCGCGCCGACGTTCCCGCCGACGCCGACCGCGCGCTCCACGGCCGCCTCCTCGGCCTTCGCAGTCCGGTACGCGCTCCACGCGTCCGCGTCGTCGCGCTCCTTGGCTTCCTCGAAGAACAGGTCGGCGTCCTCGGCGTGCACGGTGACGACCACGTCTTCCTTGGCCGCGCGGCGGCACGCGTCCGCGAACAGGTCCGCGTCGATGCCCATATCGCCGGTTGAATCAGCGAGAAACACCTCCCCGAGCGCGACCAGCGGCCGGTCGAACAGCGTTTCGGGGTCCCAGTCCGCGGTGACGCCGCCGTTGATGCCCCAGTCTACGAGCGAGCCGGCCGCATACTCGGCCTTCTCGTCGAACGCCGCGCCCGTCACCGTCGGCGGCTCCGTGTTCGGCTGGTCGACGACGGTGGTGACGCCGCCCCCCGCCGCGCTCCGCGACCCCGTCGCCCACGTCTCCTTGTGCCCGTACCCGGGTTGGCGGAAGTGCACGTGCGCGTCTATCATCCCCGGTAGCAGGCGCTTCCCCGTCGCGTCGACGAACGTCTCCCCGTCGAGGTCCTCGCCCACAGCGTCGATGCGCCCGTCCTCGATTCGGACGTCCCGCTCCCGCCCGTCCGCCAGTGTCGCGTTCCGGAGTACTCGCATACTGTGAGTCCGGACGGGCGGCGCGTAAGTCCTCCGGACGATGCTTCTCCGGAACGTCTCCCGCCGACGTCTATCGGAAAGCCCACGGCCTCCGGCCGCCAGCGCGCCTCGCCGTTTCAATCCGCCGGAAATCGCGGATTTCCGAGGCCTCGGGCGAGCGTCGCTCTCCCGGCGACCGCCAGGGCCGGCTGGGTTATCGCTGGGACTGTGGTCAGAAAGCCCCGAAAGCCGTTCGAC
>CAXREU010000170.1:0-38219 GCA_964229715.1 Halobacterium sp. | reverse complement strand
CGCGTGCGTGGACGACGAGGACGCGTCCTACGCCCACCCGGACGACGACGAGACGACGCCCGTCGCGTTCGTGTTCGCGAGCCACGTCGACCGCGACCGTCCGGGGCTCGTGCTCTGGGTGCCCGAGGAGCACCGCAGCGAGGATTACGGCGCTGCTGCAGTCGAACTCGCGCTGACGGGCCTGTTCCGGACGTACGACGCCCACACCGTCGGCGCGGAAGTGCTCGACAGCGACGACTACACGCGGGCCGCGTTCGAGGCTGCCGGCTTCACCGACGAGGGTCGCGGCCGCGAGGTGTGGTTCGCGGAGGGCGAGTACCAGGACGCCGTCGAATACGGCTTGCTCCGCGAGGAGTGGGAGGACCGATAATGCCCGGGCCAGTCGTCACCGAGGGCGAGCGCGTCACGTTCCGCACCGTCGAGCGCGACGACGCGGCGTTCCTCCAGCGCTCCTGCACGGACCCCCGCATCCGGTACTCGCTGGGTTCGATTCACCACCGCTCGCGCGCCCAACAGGAGGAGGGCATCGAGGAGTGGATAGAGAGCGAGGGCACCGTGACGTTCCTCGCGTGCATGGACGGCGCGACGGAAACCGCCGCGAAACAGTCGAGCAGCGAGGGACGGAGTCCCTCGGACCGTTCGAGCGGGCCGAGCCCGCGAGAAGACGGCGACGAGCCGCGAGACGAGGACGGTGCGCCCCGCGGCTACCCTAACGACGAGGAGACCACGCCCATCGGGAGCTTCAACGCGCGCCACGTGGACGGCGACCGCGTCTGGCTGTCATACTGGCTGCTCCCCGAGTTCCACGGCGAGGGCTACGGCCGCGACGTGGCCGAGACGGGCATCGACTACGTCTTCGAGAACTACGACGTCCACGGCATCACCGCGGGCGCCTACGAGTTCAACGACGCCTCCCGCGGGCTGCTGGAGGCGATGGGGTTCACGCAGGTCGCGCGCCGCCGCGAGTCCCGGTACATCGACGGCGACTACTACGACGAGGTGCGCTACGACCTGCTGCGCCGCGAGTGGGCCGAACAGTAATTCTTTTTTGCGCGGGCTCGGTCGGTGCCGGCAGTGACCGAGCCGACCGCGCGCTGCCTGATTCGGGAGCTCGACGAACTGTTCGTCGAAGAGGTCGTCGACCCCGACGGGGGGCGGGTCTACCGACCGTTCGGCCGCGAGGTCCGTCCGGACGAGTCCCCCGAGGAGGCCGTCCGCGCGGCGTTCCGGGAGACGCTCGGCGTCGACCTCTCGTGGGTGACCGAACTCGGCGAGTACGACGGCGTGCGCGTCTTCGAGGCGAGCGCCGACCAGAACTGGCTGTACGACGAGACCGGGATTACGGTCTACGACCCCGAAACGGAGGAGACGACGCGGCTGGCGTGGCTCCACCGCGAGGACTTCGAGAAGTACGGCGAACGGCTGCGTCCCGAGGGGCTGCTGGCCGACCTCTGACTACTGCGCGTCCTCGAGTGCCTCGATGGCGTCGGGGTTCTCGATACTGGAGCGGTCGCCGACGTCCTCGCCGGTGTACGCGCCCTCGATGGCGCGGCGGACGATTTTCCCGGACTGCGTCTTCGGGAACTCGTCGACGAACAGTACCTCCCGCGGGCGGAACGGCTTGCCGAGTTCGGCGCCGACCTGCTCGCGGAGGTCCTCGCGGAGGTCCTCGCTGGGTTCGACGCCATCCTCCAGAATCACGTACGCGACGACGGCCTCGCCCGTCGTCTCGTCGGGGACGCCGACCGCCGCGGCCTGATTGACGGCGTCGTGATCGATGAGCGCGCCCTCCACTTCGGCGGGACCGACCTTCCGACCGGCGACGTTGATTGCGTCGTCCGCGCGGCCGTGCAGGAACCAGAAGCCGTCCTCGTCGACCTGCGCCCAGTCGCCGTGGTTCCAGACGTCCTCGAAGCGCGACCAGTACTCCTCGAGGTAGCGCTCGTCGCCGCTCCACAGCGATTTGGTCATCGCGGGGTTCGAGGAGCGCGCGACGAGGTAGCCGCGCTCGTGGGCGTCCTTGACGGAGTTGCCGTCCTCGTCGACGACGTCGATGTCCATGCCGAGGCCGGGGCCGCCGAGCGTGCAGGGCTTCAGCGGCTGGATGGGCATCGGCATGAGGAAGCAGCCGAACACCTCGGTGCCGCCGGAGATGTTGATGATGGGCGCGTCGCCGTTGCCGACGTTTTCGTAGAACCACCGCCAGCTCTCGGGGTCCCACGGCTCGCCCGTCGAACCCAGCAGGCGCAGGCTGGAGAGGTCGTGACCCTCTAGCCACGCGTCCCCATATTTGCGGAGCGCGCGAATCGCGGTCGGCGAGATGCCGAATTGGGTGACGCCGTGGCGGTCTATCAGCTCCCAGAAGCGGTCGGGCTCGGGGTGGTCGGGCGCGCCCTCGTACATCACGATGGTGCCGCCGAACGCGTGGTTGCCGACGAGCGTCCATGGCCCCATCATCCAGCCGATGTCGCTGACCCAGAAGAAGCGGTCGCCGGGTTTCTGGTCGAAGCCGAAGTGAATCTCCTTGGCGGGCTGGACGAGCGTCCCGGCGTGCGTGTGGACGATGCCCTTCGGCTTCCCCGTTGTCCCCGAGGAATACAGGAGCATGCAGGGGTCGCTGGCGTCCATCACGCGCGTCTCGAAGTCATCGGCCTGCGTCTCGACGGCCTCGCTCCACCACTCGTCGCGGCCGTCCCACGGAATGTCCGTCTGCTCGCGGGTCGCGTCGCTCCCCGCTCGCGTTTCCGAGGCGCTTCGCGCCTCGCTGCCCAGTCGGTCGTAGACGATGGTGTGCTCGACGTGACCGGCCTGCTCGATGGCCTCGTCGGCGGTCCCCTTGAGCGTGATTTCGTCGCCGCGGCGGTAGAAGCCGTCCCCGGTGAACAGCACCGAGCACTCCGCGTCCGCGATGCGGGTGGCGGTGGCGTCGACGCCGAACCCGGAGAAGATGGGGACGGCGATGGCGCCGACCTTGAAGACGCCGTAGAGGATGCTCTGGACCTCCGGCACCATCGGCATGTAGAGGCCGACCGTGTCGCCCTCGCCGACGCCGCGCTCGGTCAGCGCGTTCGCGACCTGATTCGCTTGCCGGTGGAGGTCGTGGTAGGTCTGCTGGCGGACCTCGCCGTCCTCGCCCTCCCAGATGCAGGCGACGTGATTGCGGGTGCCCGCGTCGACGGCGGCGTGGCGGTCGACGGTGTTGTGCGCGACGTTGAGCGTCGCGCCCGGGTACCACTCCGTGAACTGCGGGCCCTCGCTCTCGTCCCGGACCTCGTCGAAGTCCTCGTAGAACTCCAGCCCGAGGTAGCCCGGGAGCTCCCCCCAGAACCAGTCGAGGTCCGCGGTGGTGCGCTCGACGAGCTCGTCGTAGTCCGCGATGTCGTACGTCTGCATGAACTGCCAGACGTTCGTGGACGTGACGAACTCCTCGGAGGGCCGGTGGACGATTTCGTCCACTTCGTCGAGGGTGTCCATATGTGGCAACTCTTGCGTTCCCGTCAAAGGTGTTTCGCAGTCCCCAGTAAGCGGGCTGACGCCGAGAGCGCCGAACTGTGACCGCGCGCGCATCACAAATGTTATTAAAATATCGGCCGTTCGTTCGGTTAATAAATGAGGCCGAGAGGCCCCTTCACCGACCGCGGGAGCGTCACCACGATAGTGGTGGTTGCCACTGTCGCCGCCGTGGTCGTCGCCGGCACGCTGTGGCTGGTCGCCGCGCCCGAGGCCACCAGCCAGCCCATCGGCGCGGACGCCAGCGAGCAGTACGCCAACATCGACGGCATCACCGCGACGGAGACGACGGTCGTCGAGCGCGGGAACCGGACGAGCCGGACGGTCGCGGAGGTCGCGCTGCGGCCTGGGTCGGACCAGCGCCGCGAGACCGTCGTCGACGGGAGCGAGCGCTACGAGGTGACGGTGTTGAACGGGTCGACAATGTGGTTCTACGACGGCGACGAGAACCACGCGAAGCGCGTGCCGCTGTCGCCGACGCCGGACGGCGCGGCCGCCCGCGCCGACCGCATCGAGCGGCTGTTCACTGCGCTGGACGTCACGCAGCGCGACGAACGAGCGAGCGCGTCGGGACCGGAGCTCGCGCCGCTGCCGGTCGTCCCGAAAACCGCGAGCGGACCGAGCGCGACCACGGACGCAGCGCTCGGGGTCGAGTACCGCGGCACCACGACGGTCGGCGAGCGCGAGGCGTACGTCCTCCACGTCGCGCCCCGAGCCGACGGCACGGCCTACGAGCAGACGCTCCTGGTGGACACGCAGCGGTTCTTCGTGCTCGAACAGCGCACCGAATGGGTCGACGGCGGAACGCGCGTCTCCGTGCGCACGACGTACACGAACGTCTCCTTCGACCCCGGACTGAGCGCGGACGCGTTCACGTTCGACCCGCCCGCGAACGCGACCGTCGAGCACGTCGACACGCCGGAGACGACGACCTACGAGAGCGCGGCGGCGCTCCGCGAAGCGACGAACGTCTCCGTGCCGTCCCCGGAACTCCCGGCGTCGTTCCGCCCGACGTACGCCTCCGAGACGACCGGCGACGTGCACGGCGTCGGTCTCCGGTACGTCAACGAGACCGGGCGCGTCACGGTCGCGAAGTACAACCGGACGTTCCCCGCGGACGGCGACCGCACGGTCTCGGTCGGCGGCCACGAGGCTGCGGTGACGTACGGCCCAACGGTCTCGATGTCGTGGAACTGCGCGGAGTACCGGTAGACGGTGCGCGGACAGGACGTGCCCGCGTCAGTGCTCGTGGAGGTTGCGCGCTCGGTCGCCTGCGAAGGGTCGTCAGCGTGATATTTTAGTCGGGTGGTCGCGAACAGCCGCGGGTGACCCGAGCCCGCCTCACAGCCCTGCTCGTCGCCGGGGTCGTCGCCGCCGTCATCGCTGGGAGCGTCGCGGCCGCGGGCGCCGACGCCAGCGTGGTCGCGCGCTATCCGGCGGAGAACGACTCGATGACCGAAACGGCCGTCGTGACCGCGGACGACGTCGCCTCGGCCGAAGCGACGACGACGCAACACGGACGGCCGGGAGTCGCCGTCACGCTGACCGACGCGGGCGCGCAGTCGTTCACCGACGCGCTCGTCGACGCCGGATTCACGTCCGACCGCGGTATCGGAAACTGCCCGATCGAGGGCGCGGAGCGAAACGACGAGGGGTACTGCCTGCTCACCGTCGTCGACGGAGAGGTCGTCTACGCGGCGGCGCTCGCACCCTCGCTGGCGGACGCCATCGAGGGCGGCGCGTTCGCGGACGACCCGCGGCTGTTGCTCGCCACCGCCACGGAATCGAACGCGACCCGGCTCGCGGAGACGTTCGGCGCGTCGGCCTCCGAGAACACGACGACAGCGCGCACGCAACCGCCCGCGACCAGTGACTCAGCCGAGAGCGCGACGACGACCGCGACGGACACGAACATTCCCGGGTTCGGTATCGGCACGGCGTTGCTCGCAGTCGCGCTCGCCGCCGGTGTGCTGTCGCGTCGGTGACCGACGGCCCCGCAAACGCTTTTCCGGGTGCCGTCCAAGGTAGGAGTATGTTCGCCCGCGACGCGAAGAAACACGAGGAGGTGTGGTTGCTCGACCGCCTCGACGAGTTCGGGTTCGAGGACCCGGCGTTCCGCTCGCGGGACTACGTGCTCGCCATCGACGAGGAGACCAACGAGCGCGCGGGGTTCGCGCGGCTCCGCGTGCACGCCGTCGACGACGAGCAGGTCTGCGAGTTCACGAACATCGGCGTGCTGGAGGACTGGCGCCGCCGCGGCGTCGGCGCACACCTCCTCGAGCACCTCGTGGAGGACGCCCGCGACCAGGGCTTCGAGGCGGCGTACGCGCTCACCGACGAGCCCGCGTACCTCGCCCAGTTCGGCTTCCAGCGCGTGCCCGCCGAATCCCTGCCCGAGCCGCTCCCGGACCGTCTGGACGCAACCCGCGAGTACCAGCCCGACGCGGTACCGGTCCGCCTGGACTTCGGCGACTTCGAGATTCCCGAACGCCTCCGGAAGCGCTTCACCGAGCGCGAGAGCAACGAGGAAGAGGAGGCGGAATCCGAGGAGTCCGCCGAGGACTTCGGCATCGACCCGGATACGGCGACGTACAAGTACGACACGGGCGGGTGACCGGTCGCTCCGGGGAGCGCACGAACTAAGGCGCAGTCCCGCGTCGGTTCAGCCATGTTCGACGACGAGGACCTCGCGGCGATTCGCGAGTCCCGCGAGGAGTGGGAGGCAGACTCTCTGTCCCCCACCCTCGACCGGTTCGGGGAGCGCAAGGACGAGTTCCGGACGGACACGGGCGGCCAATCCGTCGACCCACTCTACACGCCCGAGGACGTCGCGGACCTCGACTACGAAGAGGACCTCGGCTTCCCCGGCGAGGACCCCTACACGCGCGGCGTCTACCCCACCATGTACCGGGGGCGGCTGTGGACGATGCGCCAGTACGCCGGCTTCGGCACGCCCGAGGAGACCAACGAGCGCTTCCACTACCTCCTCGACCAGGGCCAGACCGGCCTCTCGATGGCGTTCGACCTCCCCACCCAGATGGGCTACGACTCCGACGCCACCATGGCCCAAGGTGAAGTCGGGAAGTCCGGGGTCGCCATCGACACGCTCCGCGACTTCGAGCAGGTCTTCGACGGCATCCCCCTGGACGAGGTGTCGACGTCGATGACCATCAACGCGCCCGCCAGCGTCCTCTTGGCGATGTACATCGCGGTCGGCGACCAGCAGGGCGTCGACCGAGCGGAGCTCCGGGGCACCATCCAGAACGACATCCTCAAGGAGTACATCGCGCGCAACACCTACATCTTCCCGCCGGAACCCTCGATGCGCGTCATCACGGACATCTTCGAGTTCTGCGCCGCCGAAACACCGAAGTTCAACACTATCTCGATTTCGGGCTACCACATCCGGGAGGCGGGCGCGACCGCGGCCCAGGAAATCGCGTTCACGCTCGGCGACGGCATCGAGTACGTCGAGACGGCCCTCGACGCCGGCCTGGACGTCGACGAGTTCGCGCCACAGCTCTCCTTCTTCTTCAACGCCCACAACAACATCTTCGAGGAGGTCGCGAAGTTCCGCGCCGCGCGCCGCATGTGGGCGAAAATTATGGAGGAGCGCTTCGACGCCACCGACCCCAAGAGCAAGCAGTTGAAGTTCCACACGCAGACCGCGGGGTCGACGCTGACCGCCCAGCAAATCGACAACAACATCGTGCGCGTCGGCTATCAGGCGCTGGCGGCGGTGCTCGGGGGAACGCAGAGCCTCCACACGAACGGGAAAGACGAGGCGCTCTCGATTCCGACCGAGGACTCCGTGCGCACCGCACTCCGGACCCAGCAGATTCTCGCCCACGAGTCCGGCGCCGCGGACACCATCGACCCGCTCGCGGGGAGCTACTACGTCGAAAATCTCACCGACGAAGTCGAAGCGGAGGCACGCGAGATTCTCGACGACGTCGCCGACCGCGGCGGGATGCGCCAGGCCGTCGAGGACCAGTGGGTGCAGCGCCAGATTCAGGACGTGGCGTTCGAGCGCCAGCAGGAAATCGAGGACGGCGAGCGCATCATCGTCGGCGTCAACGAGTTCGAGGTCGAGGAGGACGAACCCGAGGTCGACATCGAGGAGGTCACCGCGGAAGACGAGCGGCGGAAAGTCGAGCAGGTCGAGTCCGTCAAAGCCGACCGCGACGAGGAGGCCGTCGAGGCCTCGCTCGCCGACCTGAAAGCCGCCGCAGCGGGCGACGAGAACGTGATGCCGTACATCGTGGACGCGGTGAAGGCGTACGCCAGCGTCGGCGAAATCTGTAACGCGCTCCGGGAGGTCTTCGGCGAGCACCAGCCCGGCGCCGCGCTGTAGAGACGCGGCCGGCGTCGCCGCGACGCCCCGTATTATGTGGCTCCCGCGCAGAGTTGAATACATGTTCAACGACAGCGGCTGGACCGCCGACGATATGCCCGACCAGGCCGGGCGGAACGTCGTCGTGACAGGTGCGAACAGCGGCATCGGCTACGAGGCGACGAAGGCGTTTGCGTCCCACGGCGCGCACGTCGTGCTGGCCGTCCGGAGCGTCCACCGCGGCGAGGACGCGAAAGCGGAACTCGAAACTGAATATCCGGGCGCGTCGCTGACCGTCCACGAGCTCGACCTCGCGGACCTCGACTCCGTGGCGGCGTTCGCCGACTGGTACGAAACGACTTACGACTCGCTTGCCGTGCTCGCGAACAACGCGGGCGTGATGGCGATTCCGCGCTCGGAGACCGCCGACGGCTTCGAGACGCAGTTCGGCGTCAACCACCTCGGCCACTTCGCGCTCACCGGCCGCCTGCTGGACGTCCTGCGGCGGACGAGCGGCGCGACGCGCATCGTCACGCAGTCCAGCATGGCTCACGAGAGCGGCGAAATCGACTTCGACGACCTCCAGCACGAACAGGAGTACGACAAGTGGGCGGCGTACGGCCAGTCGAAGCTCGCGAACGTGCTGTTCGCGTACGAACTCGACCGCCGGCTGCGCGCCGCGAACGCGAGCGTCACCAGCGTCGCCTGCCACCCCGGGTTCGCGGCGACGAACCTCCAACTGCGCGGCCCCGAAGCCGAGGGGTCGCGGCTGCGCCTGCTCGCGATGAAGGCCGCGAATGCCGCCGTCGCCCAGAGCGCGGAAGCGGGCGCGTGGCCGCTCCTGTACGCCGCCACGCACCCGTCAATCGACGGCGGCGAGTACGTCGGCCCCGGTGGTTTGCTGAACGTACGCGGCCACCCCGAAGAACAGCAGTCCAGCGAGCGCTCGGGGGACGAGGCGACCGCGCGCCGGCTCTGGTCGGTCTCCGCGGACCTCACCGACGTCACCTTCAACCTGCCCGCGCCCGCCCACGACTGACGCGACCCGAGTGCGCGCCGGAGCCTTGATGGTGGGGCGCCGGCCACCTCTCCGCATGCACGTCGACCACATCGGTGTCGTCACTGACGACGCCGACGGCCTCGCGGCGCTGTACGAGACACTCTTCGACGCGCCCACAGTCCACGAAGAAATGCTCGACGGCCTCCGAGTCGTCTTCCTCGAACTCGACGAGAACAGCTACTTCGAGCTGCTCGAACCGGTCGAAGCAGACACCGACATCGGCGCGTACCTCGACCGAGAGGGACCGGGTATCCATCACGTCGCGCTCGCGACGAACGACATCGAGGCCGCGCTCGCGACGGCCCGCGAGGCGGGCGTCGACCTCATCGACGAGGAACCTCGGGCGGGTGCGTGGGGCCACGAAATCGCGTTCCTGCACCCGAGCGACACGGGCGGGGCGCTCGTGGAGTTCGTCCAGCACTAGTCGGCGAGAATCGCGCTGACGTGCGGGCCGACGGCGTCCGGCGGGTCCGTAACGTCGAACCACCGCGCCTCCAGCACGTCCTCGGACAGCGAGAGCGTCTGGTCGTCGGTCTCGCCCTCGAAGAACACCCACAGCCCGGTGACGCCGTCCCCGTCCTCGACGAGCGCGAACGACTGCTTGATGACGCGCGCGACGCCAGTCAGCGTGCACATCGAGTCGACGTCGTCGTGCACGCGGAACCGCGCCGTGTCCGCGTGGGATTCGCCGCGCTCCGTCGACCCGCCGGGGAAGTCCCACGCGTCCGGCTGGTCGTGGTAGCGCACGAGCAACACCTCGTCGTCGTGGCGGAGGACGACGCGCGCGCCGCCCAGCGACCCTGCTTCGGCGGCCTGCAGGCAGTCGGTGTAGACGGCACGCGGAACGACCGTTTCCTCCTCGACGACGTCGAACGCCCCGTAATCTCGCTCAAGGCCGGCGAGTCGTTGCCGCACCCGGTCCCAACCACTAGGCGACGACACGGGACCACCAAGGAAATCCTCCGGTTTAGTTCGTTTGGCTCCGAGAGCCGCGTACGGTCCCGTCCGCGGAACAATACGCCCGGGCGCTACGGCGCGGGCCCGAAGCTTTCGACTTTCGCGGCGTCGACGTCGAACCCGGCGGCTTCGAGTGCGTCGACGGCGGCCTCACAGAACCCCGCGAAGCCGTAGACGAACGGCACGGCGTCCGTCGGTCCCGTAAGCGACTTGACCGCGGCCGCGACGTCGTCGGAGACGAAGACGACGCGCGCGCCGGCGTTCGCCAGCGCCGCGAGGCGGTCCTCGTGGACGGGTTCGTCGTCCAGATAGACGACCGTGACGTCCGCGCCGTCGGCAAGTGCGCGCTCGCCAACGGCGATTGCGGGGCCGACGCCCGGTCCACCCGCGAGCACGACGACGCCGTCCTCGCCCTCGTAGTAGTCGTCCCCGAACGGCCCCGAGACGACGACTTTGTCGCCGGGGTCGCGCGAGGCCAGCCACGGCCCGAGCGTTCCCTCGGGGTCCACTTCGACCGTAATCTCGAACGTCTCCGCGACGTCCGGCGAGGAGAGCGTGTAGAACCGGCCCTCGCGTTCACCCTCGAACTCGCCGAACACCTGTACGAACTGTCCGGGCTCGGCCTCGAACCCTTCGGGGCTCTCGAACACCACGGCGACCGTGTCCGCGCCCGCGTCGCGGACCGCCCGCACCGTGACTGCTGTCTCGTCCATACTGCCGTGTTCGCGCCCGCGACCCAAATGAATTCGCCTCCCGGCCAGTTGCCCCCAAGTGAGTAGTCACCACGGCACAACCATAACCCAGGAATCAGAATTTTCCGGGTAGACACGCGGGCGTAACGCGCGCGTGTAACGGTCGTCCATCACAGCCCCCCGGTCTATCATGGACGAATGCCCAATTATATCGGCGCGACGCCGAGAATCGGCTGTTTCGGAGGGGCGTACGGGTTCAGAAGGCTTTTTGCAAGCGGCACGGCTACCCCCACTCACATGCACGACGACCTGAACTGGGCCATCGGCGGCGAAGCCGGCGATGGAATCGCGTCCACCGGGAAAATTTTCGCGCAGGCGCTGTCCCGCGCGGGTCGCCACGTCTTCACCTCGAAGGACTTCGCGTCCCGAATCCGCGGCGGCTACACCGCCTACAAGATTCGCACGTCCGTCGACGAGGTGCAGAGCGTCGTCGACCGACTCGACGTCCTCATCGCGCTCACCGAGCGCACCGTCGACGAGAACCTCGACGAACTCCACGAGGAGTCGGTCATCATCTTCGACGGTGACCGCACGGAGTTCTCGGACTTCGAGGCCCCCGCCGACACTGTCGGCCTCGACATCCCCCTGAAGTCGCTGGCCGAGGACGCCGGCGGCGCCATCATGCGCAACATCGTCGCGCTGGGCGCCGTCTGCGCGGTCACCGACTTCCCCATTGAGAACCTCGACGAGTCCCTGGAGAAGCGCTTCGGGAACAAAGGCGAGAGCATCGTCGAGAACAACAAGCAGGCCGCCCGACTCGGCTTCGAGTACGTCAACGACGAGTACGCCGACGTCGAGAACCCCTACGAGCTGGAGACCACCGACAACGACAACGTCCTGCTGAACGGCGACGAAGCCATCGGCATGGGCGCCATCGCCGCCGGCTGCCGGTTCTACGCCGGCTACCCCATCACGCCCGCGACGGACGTCATGGAGTACCTCACCGGCCGCATCGAGCAGTTCGGCGGCCACGTCGTCCAAGCCGAGGACGAGCTCTCCGCCATCAACATGGCGCTCGGCGCCGCCCGCGCCGGCGCTCGCGCGATGACCGCGACCTCCGGCCCCGGCATCGACCTGATGAGCGAAACGTTCGGCCTCGTCGCCACCAGCGAGACGCCGCTGGTCATCACGAACGTCATGCGCTCGGGCCCCTCCACGGGGATGCCCACGAAGCAGGAGCAGGGCGACCTCAACATGATGCTGTACGGCGGCCACGGCGAAGTGCCGCGGTTCGTCCTCGCGCCCACGTCGGTCGCGGAGTGCTTCCACAAGACCGTCGAGGCGTTCAACCTCGCCGAGAAGTACCAGCTCCCCGTCTACCTCACGGCCGACCTCTCGCTGGCCGTCACCGAACGCACCTACGAGCCCGACGAGTTCGACATGGACGAGGTCGAAATCGACCGCGGGAAGCTCGTCGACGAGGACGAAATTTCCGCGTGGCAGAACGAGAAAGACCAGTTCAAGGCCCACGCCGTCACCGCCGACGGCATCAGCCCGCGCGCCGTGCCCGGCACTAAGGGCGGCGTCCACATGTCCACCGGCCTCGAACACGACGAACTCGGCCGCCGGACCGAGGACACGGACGTCCGCGTCGAGCAGGTCGACAAGCGCAACCGCAAGGTCGAGACCGCCGAGGAACGCGAGGACTTCGACTACCGCGAGTTCGGCGACGCCGACGCGGACAGCCTTGTCATCTCGTGGGGCTCCAACGAGGGGACGCTCGTCGAAGCGCTCGGCTACCTCGACGACCTCGACGTGCGCGTGCTCTCCGTCCCGTACATCTTCCCGCGCCCCGACCTCACCGACGACGTCCAGGCCGCCGACGACGTCGTCGTCGTCGAAGCCAACGCCACCGGCCAGTTCGCGGACGTCGTCGAACACGACACCCTCGAGCGCGTCGACCGAATCAACAAGTACGACGGCGTCGACTTCAAGGCGGACGAACTCGCCGACGAAATCAAGCAGACCCTGGAGGCCTAACTCATGAGCTCAGAGAACGTCCGATTCACCGACTTCAAGTCCGACAAACAGCCGACGTGGTGCCCGGGTTGCGGCGACTTCGGCACCATGAACGGCATGATGAAAGCGCTCGCAGAGACCGGCAACACGCCCGACGACACGTTCGTCGTCGCGGGCATCGGTTGCTCCGGGAAGATCGGGACGTACATGCGTTCGTACGCGCTCCACGGCGTCCACGGCCGCGCGCTCCCGGTCGGCACCGGCGCGAAGCTCGCCAACCCCGACCTCGAAGTGATGGTCGCGGGCGGCGACGGCGACGGCTACTCCATCGGGGTCGGTCACTTCATCCACGCCGTCCGCCGGAACGTCGACATCACGTACGTCGTCATGGACAACCGCATCTACGGCCTCACCAAGGGCCAGGCGTCCCCGACCAGCCGGCCCGACTTCGAGACCTCCACCACCCCGGAGGGCCCGAAGCAGCCGCCGGTCAACCCGCTCGCGCTCGCGATGTCCGCCGGCGCGTCGTTCATCGCCCAGAGCTTCTCCTCTGACGCGCTGCGTCACACGGAGATTGTCAAGGAAGCCATCGAACACGACGGGTTCAGCCTCGTCAACACGTTCAGTCCCTGTGTCACGTTCAACGACGTCGACACCTACGACTACTTCCGGGACTCCCTGGTGGACCTCTCGGAGGAAGACGACTACGACCGCCACGACTACGACCAGGCCAAGGACGCCATCCTCGACGCCGACAAGGAGTACATGGGCGTCCTCTACCAGGACGAGAACTCCACGCCGTACCACGAAGCCCACGGCGTCCAAGAGAACCTGGCCGAGATTCCCGACGGCGCCCCCGACGGCGCCACCGACCTCGTTCGGGAGTTCTACTAGTACCTTTTTGCTGCGGTCGCGCGCCTTCGGCGCGCTCCCTGGCAAAAAGCTACGCTAAAAAGCCGTCCTCACCCCCTACCGGAGGTTCGTCGGCCCGCGCTCGCTGCTCACGGCTCGCTGTGCTCGCCGTTCGCACGAACCGAGGCGCTTCGCGCCTCACGTCGCTCGCGCGGCGGAACAGCGCGCTCCGCGCGCCGATGCTTCTCTCTATTCCGCATCCACCTCACTTCCACACAGCACCGCCGCCGCGTTTATCGTCGGTGCCCACGAGCGTACGGGCATGTCAGACGTTTCACCGGAGCCGTTCCGGTACGAGGGCGAGGTGCCACCCGGGGAGAAGCGCCACCTGCGCTACGAAATCGGGGAGACGTACCTCGGCGACCCCGTGGAGATGCCCGTCACCGTCGTGAACGGCGACGCCGGCGGGCCGACCGTCTGTCTGGTCGCTGGCATCCACGGCGACGAACTGAACGGCGTGAAGGTGCTTCAGGAGGTGGCCGCCGAGTACGACCCCAGCGACCTCCACGGGACGCTGGTCTGCCTGCACGTCGTCAACGTCCCGGGCTACCTCGCCCAGCAGCGCGACATCCCTATTTCCGACCAGGACCTCAATCGCTCGTTCCCCGGCCGGGAGCGCGCGAACACCGCCGAGCGGATGGCCCACGAGGTGTACCAGCGATTCGTCAGCCAGTGCGATGTGGCCGTGGACTTCCACACGTCGACGCGGAACCGGACGACAATGTACCACGTGCGCGCGGACACCACAAATCCGGACGTCGAACACCTCGCAGCGGCGTTCGGCGCGAACGTAATTCTCGTCGGTACGGGCGACGACGGGTCGCTGCGTGCCGTCGCGACCCGGGACGGAATCCCGACCATCACCGTCGAGATGGGGAAGGCCCACCGGTTCCAGCGCCCGCTCATCGAGAAAGCGTTGGTGGGTGTGGAGAGCGTGCTCGCTGCGTACGACGTGCTTCCCGACGGCGAGGTCGCGCGCCCGAAGTGGCAGGAAGTGCTCGGCGGCAACCAGGAGAAGCGGTGGCTGCGCGCGGACACCGGCGGCCTCGTGGAAATGCAGTGGGGGCCGACGCCGCTCGTCCACGAGGGCGAGACCATCTGCACCATCAGCGACCACTTCAGTACCGAGGAGCACGTCGTCGAAGCGCCGTTCACGGGGATTCTCGTCGGCATCCTGGAGAACCCGGTCGCAGCGCCCGGCCACCCGCTCTGTCACCTCGCGCGCATCGACGCCGACACCCACGCCGAAATCGAGCGCGAAATCGAGACCGGCGAGTTCGACGGCTACCGGCTGCTCGGCCTGCGGTGGATGGGCGACGGCGAGGAGGCCGAGTAACCCAATTCCGCCCTCTCGCGGGCGTCAGGAACGTTCCCGCGTGTTTTTTACCTGCGACGCGACTTACGTCGAGTAACAGTGACCGCGGACGCCGACACGGCTGGCCACGGAGACGAGCTCCACTGGGGATTCCGACGCCCACAGTCGAGCGTCCGCACGACTACCGCGGCCCGAGCGCCGTACCTATACACCGACCCTCTACGCCATGTCTGAGCATTACGACGTCGTCGTCGCCGGCGCCGGTCCGGCAGGAGCACAGTGCGCGCGAGACCTCGCCCAGCGGAACTACGACGTCCTCGTGCTGGAAGCCGAACCCGAAGAGGGGTTCCCGCGCCAGTCGAACAAATCCACGGCGGGCACGTTCGCGTCGATGACGGGCGCGTTCGGGATTCCCGACGACGTCGTGATGCAGTACACCGACGAGGTCGTCCTCGAATCCCCGAACGAGCACTTCGTGCAGACCCAGCCCGGCGCGGTGCTGGAGTTCGCGGAGTTCAAACAGTGGCTCGTCGCGGAGGGCCGCGAGCACGGCGCAGAGTACCGCTTCGACGCGCGCGTGAACAACCCCATTATGGAGAACGGCAACATCGTCGGGGTACAGTACGCCGGCGACGAGGAAGCCTACGCCGAGATTATCGTCGACGCGACGGGGCCGGCGGCGCCACTCGCGAAGAAGCTCGACGTCTGCGACCTCCAGCGCCAGCACCAGGCGGTCGGCATCGAGTGGGAGATGGAGGGCGTCGACGTCGACCACCCCGACTTCGCAGACCTGTCGAACGCGATGATGCTGCGCCTCGACCACGACATCGTCCCCGGCGGCTACTCGTGGATTTTCCACACGGGCGAGGACACGGCGAAGGTCGGGCTCTGTTACATCCAGCACGAGCGCTACCAGCAGTACGGTGATTCCTCGCGGAGCATCGACGAACACCTCGAAGCGTGGCTCGACGAGGACCCCCGCTTCGAGAACGCCGAACGCATCGCGGACAAACAACAGCATCGCGGCTCCGCGCACATCCAGATGCCCGACAGCTTCAGCACGGACAACTTCATGGCCATCGGTGACACCGTCCCCACCATCGACCCGCTGTGGGGGGAGGGTATCCACAAGGGCATGGAGTCCGCGCGCGCCGCCGCCATCACCGCCGACCGCTGTCTGATGGGGACGGAGACGGACACGTCCGCGGCCGCGATGTCGATTTACGACGACCTCTGGCGGAGCCGGGTCGCCCCCGACATGCGCCGCCGGCTCGCGATGACCCAGCTCCTCTATCTCGCGCCAAACGAGCGCTACGACCGCCTCATGGACGACCTCAACGCGATGGACGTGGAGACGCTCAGCGAGGCCAACGAGGGCGGACTGCGCGGGCTCTCGAAGCTCGTCCACCTCGACGACCTGCCGCTGCTCGTGCGGTTCACGAAACAGCGCCTGGCCGAGCGATAGGTCGCGGACGCCGCCGGCTTCCCAAGCACTAACCACGCGGCGCCCCTCGATTCGACTATGTCTCAGAACGAGCAGCGACGCGCACCGCTGGCGAACGGGATGCCGATGCTCGGCCTCGGCACGTGGCAGAACGAGAATCCCGACCAGTGCGCCGAGAGCGTCCGTACCGCCCTCGAAGCCGGCTACCGGCACGTCGACACCGCGCAGGTGTACGGCAACGAGGAAGCGGTCGGCCGCGGCATCGCCGACGCCGACGTCCCCCGCGATGACGTCTTCCTCGCGACGAAAGTCTGGATTGACAACCTCGCGCACGACGACGTCATCGAGACGACCGAGGAGAGCCTCGAGAAACTCGGCGTCGACTCCGTGGACCTCCTGTACGTCCACTGGCCGGCCCGCGAGTACGACGCCGAGGAGACGCTGTCGGCGTTCCAGCAGCTCCGCGAAGACGGGCTCACCGACCGCATCGGCGTGAGCAACTTCGCGCCGCGGCACCTCGACGAGGCGCGCGACGTGCTCGACGAGAACCCGTTCGCGAACCAGGTCGAACTCCACCCGCTGCTCCCGCAGGAGGAACTCCGGGAGTACGCCGAGGGCCGCGACCTCGAACTCGTGGGGTACTCGCCGCTCGCGCGCGGCGAGGTGTTCGACGTCCCCGAGATTCAGGACATCGCCGAGAAACACGGCGTCAGCGAAGCCCAGGTCAGCCTCGCGTGGGTTCGCGAGAAGGGCGTCACGGCCATCCCGAAGGCCACCAGCGAGGCCCACGTCCGGGACAACTTCGAGAGTCTCGCGGTGGACCTCGACGACGAGGACGTCGCGAAAATCGACGGCATCGACGCCCGCGAGCGGCAGGTCGACCCCGGGTTCGCGCCGTGGAACTGACGTCGTAGCCGCATCGCTATCCGGTTCGTTCTTTCACCGAAACCGCGAGAAGTGCAGCGACTAGCATTCGCGCGCCGAGTGGTTCGGTAGAACCCGAGGCGCGCGATTCACCGCGCGAGTGAGCGAAGCGAACGAGCGCGGGCGCCGAGGACCCCGGAGCGGGGTCCGACGGCGCTTTTTAGCGTAGCTTTTTGCCAGGGAGCGCGCCGAAGGCGCGCGACCGCAGCAAAAAGGTACTACATGTACCCGAGGTCGCGCAGGCGCTCCATGAGGTCTTCTTTGTCCTGGGCGCGGCCGGCCCGCTCGGTGGTGTTCTCCAAGTCCTGGAGCCAGGCGGGCTCGTCCGCGGATTTGTCGGTGGAGATTTCGCTGCCGAGCGAGCGGAAGCCCTTGAAGTACTTCGGACTGACCGGAATGTCCTCGTGGGAGAGGCCGTTCGGGAGGTCGTCGTAGTCCTGGGGGACGTAGCCGTCGTCCGGGAACTCCTCGACGGTCTCGGGGACGACGTAGAACCAGAAGGCGTCCCAGACGGCGGCTTCGTCGAACTGGAGAATCGGCTGGATGCGGTCGTGAGGCGGGTAGACGTCGGGGTCGTGGCGCGGGCTGAAGAACGTCTCGTCGGCGCGGGCTTCCTGTTCGTCCCAGCGGATGCCGCTGAGAATGCCGTCGACGTCGTGCTCTTCGAGGGCGTTGTTGAGCGCGACGGTCTTCAGGAGGTGGTTGCCGACGTAGGTGTCCAGCAGGAACGGGAACGAGTCCTCCTCGTACTCAAGGAGGTCGCGGACGTGGTGCTGGTTCTGTTCGTTGAGCGCGTCGATGGGAATGTCGTCGCCGGGTTCGAGGTCGTGTTCGCCGACGTAGTCGCCGATGTCCTCGTTGCGGGCGTAGACGACGTCGAGGTCCCACTCGTCGGCCCAGTGGTCGACGAAGTCGTGGAGTTCGTCGAAGTGCTGGAAGTGGTCGATGAAGATGGTCGGCGGGACTTCGAGGTCGAACTTCTCGGCGACCTCCTTGACGAAGTACAGCGTGAGCGTGGAGTCTTTCCCGCCGGTCCACATGATGGCGGGGTTCTCGTACTCTTCGAGGCCCTTGCGGGTGACTTCGATTGCCTTCTCGATTTTGTCTTCGAGTGTCGGGTAGTCCTCGGGGGACTCGCCTTCGCCGTCCGTGTAGTCGACGTCGAGGTAGTCGGGGAAGTCCTCGCTCATACGCTCGAAATCGACACTATCACGTATAGGTTTGTGGATATCGAATGTCGTTGTCAGTACTCGCGAACTGCGGCAGAACTTACGCATACCCGGCTGTACGGCGTTACGGGCCGGGCGTGGGTGCGGATTTCTGGAGCGCGGTCTCGGCAATGTTGCCGCCGTAGTCGGCGCTCCGGGATAGGGAGTCGACGACGAGCCCGAGGTGCTGCGCGTGGTGGGGGTCGAGGTCGTGGAGGAGGTCGTCGATGGCGCGGGTGTGTTCGTCGATATCGCGAACGTCCGCGCGCGCTTCGTTGGCGAGTCTGGTGGCTTCCTCGGGGTCGTCGGTAAACAATGCCTCCATCGCGGTGCCGACGATGTCGGTAGCGTCGGCTTCGAGGTCGGCGAGGGCGTCCACAACGTCGTCGGGGACGTCGGCGTCGAGGTCGTGTGTGACGTTGGCGATTTTCGCGGCGTGGTCGGCGACGCGTTCGAGTTGGCGGGCGCTGGAGTGGTAGTCGAAGGCGGTCTCGCGGCCGAGCCCGATTTCCTGAGCGACTTTCGGGGAGCGAAGTGCGCCACGGAAGATGCGGGAGACGACGTACCAGAGGCGGTCGACGTCGTCGTCGCGTTCGATGACGTCGGTAGCGACGTCGAGGTCGCGGTTGCCGAGCGCGTCGACGGCGTCGCCGAGCATCGAGGTGGAGATGAGGTGCATGCGGCGGACGGCGTTGTGAATCGACAGCTCCGAGGAGTCCAGGAGGTCCTGGATGACGACGCGGTTGCCGGTCTCTTCGAGAACTTCGAGGCCGACGAGGCTCTGGGTGGCGTTCCGGATGACGCGTCGCTGGTCGGAGGTGATGCGGTCGGCTTCGAGCGCGAGCACGTCGAAGCCGCTGACGTACATCGTCATCACCGCGCGCATGAGTTCGTCGCCCTCCATCCCGGAGATGTTCAGCGTCCCCTCTTCGGTGTCAGTCGGCGTCACCGGCGTCAACAAAAGCGACCCGCTGTCTGGGTGGAAGCCGACTTCGTCGCCGGCTTCGACGTCGTGGTCTCGCGCCCAGTCTTTCGGAATCGAGACAGTGAACGTCGACCCCCCCGTGACCTGGACCTTCCTACGTTCCATAGTTCGCCGTTGAGAGTGTACCAATATAAATCCTTCCACCCATATATATCTCACACCCGGCAATTCATTAGGCGCCAATATCTGCCGTATACATGCCGAAATCGAGACTTAGGCCAGAATTACCGTCTCGCCCAACCCCACCAATATACCCGTGATAACGTCTACATAGGTATACCTATATAGATAACATAGTAGGGTATTTATCTACATCTCCCTCACTAACGGTTGATGACTCGCAACGAGTCGACTGTCAGTTCGCGACGCAAATTCTTGACTGGTGTCGGCGCAGTGGGGGCCGCGGCGCTCGCCGGATGTCAGAGCACCGGCGATGGCGGTTCAGACGACGGGCTCTCGGGCACCATCGACATCGCGGGGAGTTCGACCGTATTCCCGCTCGCGACGGCGATGTCCGAGGAGTTCCTCGCCGAACACGACGCCGTCGACTTCAACCTCCAGTCGACGGGTTCCGGTGGCGGCTTCGCGAACCACTTCTGTCCGGGCAACACTGACTTCAACAACGCCTCCCGGCCCATCCGGGAGCAGGAAGAACAGCAGTGCGCTGACAACAACGTCGAGCCCGTCGAGCTGACGGTCGCGACGGACGCGCTCACCATCATCGTCAACAACGACCTCGGCATCGACAGCATCACCGTCGACGAGCTGGCGACCATCTGGTCCGCCGAATCGCAGCCCGAGCTGTGGAGCGACGTCAACTCCGACTGGCCGGACGAACCCCTCGAACTGTACGGCCCCTCCGACGCCTCCGGCACCTACGACTACTTCATCGAGTCAATCCTCCACAGCGGCGACGAAGAGCTCTCCCACCGCCAGGACTACTCCGGTACCGAACAGGACCGGACCATCATCCAGGGGGTCGAAGGTTCCCAGTACGCGATGGGCTACATGGGCTACGCGTACTACTCCACCAACAAGGACCGCGTGAAAGCCCTCGCCGTCGATGACGGCGACGGCGAACCCGTCGAACCGAGCCTCGAAACCGCGCGCTCGGGCGAGTACACGCCGCTGTCGCGGCCGCTGTTCACGTACCCCGCGAAGTCCTCCCTGGCCGAGGAGCACATCGCGGAGTTCGCGCGCTTCTGGCTGGAGAACGCCACCAGCGAGCAGATTGTCGCGGAGGACGTCGGCTACGTCCCGCTCAGCGAGGAGGCCCAGCAGGAACAGCTCGACACCCTCGAAACGGCCATCGAGGAAGCGCAGAGTTAACCGCCCACACGGCCGAACAAAGAGCTTATAGGTTCAGCATGACCGGAACAAATTAATGAGCGGCGACAGCCTGGCGGACGACCTCACTCGTCGGACCCAGAACGCGCCACCGGAGTTGCTCTCGCGGACGTTCTTCTTCGTGTGTGCCGCGCTCTCGATAGCCACAACCATCGGCCTCATCGTCCTCCTGACGACGGAGGCCGCGAAGTTCTTCACGTTCTCCGCGCCGCTGGTCGGCGTGGAGGGCGAGACCGCAACTGTCGTCGAGTTCCTCACTGGCACCGAGTGGCAACCGACTAGCGGCCGATTCGGCGTGCTCGCGCTCGTGACGGCGACGCTGATGGTGATGATTGGCTCCTCGCTCATCGCGTTGCCGCTCGGCGTCGGGACCGCCATCTACCTCAGCGAGTACGCCAGCCCGCGCGTGCGTTCGATTCTCAAGCCCGGTCTGGAGATTCTGGCGGGCATCCCGACGGTCGTCTACGGCTTCTTCGCCATCATCTACATCACGCCGATGCTCCAGCCGTTCGTCCCCGGGCTGGGGACGTTCAACATGCTGTCGGCGTGTATCGTCGTCGGCATCATGATTATCCCGATGGTCGCGTCCATCAGCGAGGACGCGATGTCCGCCGTCCCCGAGGAGCTCCGGCAGGCCGGCTACGGGATGGGCGCGACGAAGTTCGAGGTGTCGACGGACATCGTCGTCCCGTCGGCGCTCTCGGGCATCTTCTCGTCGTTCATCCTCGCGCTCTCGCGGGCCATCGGCGAGACGATGGCGGTCACCATCGCGGCCGGCTCGACCGCACAGTTCCTCAACCCGTTCAACCCCGCGACGTACACGGAGCGCGCGCTCCCGATGACCGCCGCGATGATTAAGCTCATCGGCGGAGACGTCACGGGCGGCGGCCTCGCCTACCGGAGCGTGTTCGCCATCGGCATCACCCTCTTCGTCATCACGCTCGCCATGAACGTCATCAGCGACTACGTCGCACAGCGCTACCGGGAGGAGTACTGAGATGGCAACGAACACAGAAATCGAGGGGTTCGGGCGCGTCAGCCGGACGGCGGGCACGCTGTTCCGCTACCTGCTGTTGGCGGCGACGCTGTTCGGGCTCGTCTTCGTCACGATACTGCTCGTCTACGTCGCCAACGACGCCATCCAGCCGCTGACCGCCGACCCCGGCTGGCACCTGACGTTCTTCCTCACGCTCGTGATACCGACGCTGGCGGCGGGCGCGTACGCCAACCGACGGGGCATCGAAGCGCTCCGCACGGGCGTGTTCACCATCGGCTTCGTCGTCGTCGCGGTGATGTTCAGCGGCGGCGCGGCGATGATTTTCGTGGATATCGTCGAGCCGCTGACGTGGCTGGCGTTCCTCCTCGCGCTCGCTGTCCCCACCGCGGTCACGATGGCGGTCGTCAGCTACGACCACCGCATCTCGTTCGGCACGCAGTTCGTCGTCACGGTCGCCGCGTTCTACCTCTCGCTGTTCGGCGTGCCCGGCCCATTGGGCTCGCTCGCGGGCGTCCGCACAATCGTCCCGAGTCTGTTCGGCTTCGTCGCGGGCCTGCCGTTCGCGCCGGCGCCGTGGCTGATGCTCGCCGCGACGTTCGGACCACCCGTGGCGTACATCGGAAGCCGGTACGTCGCCGCCGACCGCGACCGACGCGCGCACGTGCTGGTCGGTGCGGCCGTCCTCGCGGTCGTGCTCGCTGGCGGCGCGCTCGCCCCATTCGCGGGCGTCGACCCCGTTCCCGGCGTCGTCGTCGCAGCAGTCGGCATCGCGCCGCCGCTCGTCTACGCGGTCGGCACCGCCGTGAACCGCCCGACTGAACGCGTCGGCCTGCTCGTCCCCGCGACCGTCGTCGCCGGGTCACTCGTCGGCGCCGTCGCCGCCGACGTCGTCGGATTCGCCGGCCCGCAGTCGTGGGTCGACTGGCAGTTCCTCACGAACTCGCACAGCAGCACCGCCGCGGAAGCCGGCTTCTACCCCGCCATCGGCGGATCGATTCTGCTGATGTTGACCGTCGCCGTGCTCGCGTTCCCCGTGGGCATCGGCGCCGCCGTCTACCTCGAAGAGTACGCACCGAACAACCGATTCACACGCATCATCGACGTGAACATCTCGAACCTCGCGGGCGTACCGTCGGTCGTCTACGGGCTGCTCGGCCTCGGGCTGTTCGTCACGTACCTGAACCAGCCCCCGGGAACGGTGCTGCTCGGCGGCGCGACCCTCGGCCTGCTCATCCTCCCCATCGTCATCATCTCCGCGCGGGAAGCCATCCGCGCGGTGCCCGAGGAGACCCGGGCGGCGTCGTACGGGATGGGCGCGACGAAGTGGCAGACCGTCAAGAACGTCGTCCTGCCGCGGTCGTTCTCGGGCATCCTCACCGGGACGATTCTCGCGCTCGGCCGCGCCATCGGGGAGACCGCGCCGCTCATCCTGATTGGCGCACCGAACGTCAAGTATTCGCTGCCGGCCGGCCTCTCGGAGGCCGCCAGCGCGATGCCGCTGCAGGTGTACGCGTGGTCGAGCCTCTACGCCGGCGACGCCTTCTACCAGAAGGCCGTCCCGGCTGGCGTCGTGGTGCTCGTCGCCATCCTGCTGGCGATGAACTCCATCGCCATCGTCCTGCGGAACAAGTACCAGTCCACGGAGTAATCATGAGTGACAACACACCAGAGACGACCGACGAATCGGCCCGCGGGGAGACCGCCGACCCGACGAACGACGACATGCTCGTGGAGACCGACGTCGCGAGCGCGACGTCCGGCACGACGGCGGGCGCGACCCCCGACCCCATCATCCAGTCGCAAGACCTCGACGTGTTCTACGGCGAGGAACGAGCCCTCGACAGCATCGACATCGACATCCCGGAGAACCGCGTCACCGCCATCATCGGGCCGTCGGGCTGCGGGAAGTCGACGTTCCTGCGCTGCATCAACCGGATGAACGACCGCATCGAGGCCTGTCGCGTGGACGGCGAATTGTCGCTGCGCGGGAAGAACGTCTACGACCCCGACGTCGACCCGGTGGCGCTGCGCCGCCGCGTCGGCATGGTGTTCCAGGAGCCCAACCCGTTCCCGAAGAGCATCTACGACAACGTCGCCTACGGCCTCGAAATTCAGGACGTGGAGGGCGACCACGACGAAATCGTCGAGCAGTCCCTGAAGCGCGCGGCGCTGTGGGACGAGGTCAGCCACCAGCTCGACAGCTCCGGACTGGAGCTCTCGGGGGGGCAGCAACAGCGGCTCTGCATCGCGCGCGCCATCGCTCCGGACCCCGAGGTACTGCTGATGGACGAGCCAGCGTCCGCGCTGGACCCCGTCGCGACCAGCCAGGTCGAGGACCTCATCGAGGAGCTCGCCGAAGACTACACGGTCGTCATCGTCACGCACAACATGCAGCAGGCCGCCCGCATCTCCGACAAGACGGCCGTGTTCCTTACGGGCGGGGAGCTCGTCGAGTTCGGTGACACCGACCAAATCTTCGAGAACCCCGAGCACGACCGGGTCGAAGATTACATTACGGGCAAGTTCGGGTAACAACCATGCCACGAGAGAGCTACCAAGAGAAACTCGACGCGCTCCGTAGTGACGTCCTCTACATGAGCGAAGTGGTCGTCGACCGCCTGCGGCTGGCGCTGGAAGCCATGGAGCAGAAAGACGAGGAGACCGCAATGGAGGTCATCGAGGGCGACGACGAGGTCAACGAACTGTACCTCGACCTCGAAGAGGACTGCATCGACCTGCTCGCGCTCCAGCAGCCCGTCGCCGGCGACCTCCGGCTCATCGCGTCGTCGTTCAAGATTACGACGGACCTCGAACGCATCGGCGACCTCGCGACGAACCTCGCGGAGTACACTCTCGACGCGGACCGCGACATGTTCCCCGAGGTCGACATCCAATCCATCGGCACCACCACCATCGAAATGGTCGAGGCCGCGATGGACGCGTACGCGGAAGAGGACGTCGACGCCTGCTACGAAATCGCCGAGAGCGACGACGACCTCGACGAGGCCTGCCGACGGGCCTCCGAGACGGTGATGCGGGACCTCATCGAGACCGAAATCGACACCGAATCCAGCGAGGAGGAAATCGAGGCGCTGATGCAGGACGTCTCCCGGATGCTGCTGACGGTGCGGGACCTCGAACGCGTCGGCGACCACGCGGTCAACGTCGCTGCGCGCACCGTCTACATGGTCGAGAAGGACGACGAGCTCATCTACTGAGCCGTCGACCAAACGCTTTTGCGCGTGCTCGGGCTACAGCGACGCATGGACACCCACCCCGAGTTCGACGCGTACGTCGGCAGCGACGGGGTGGCCCTCGACACGCGAGACGTCGCACTGTTGCGCGCCATCGACGACGAGGGCTCGCTGAGTAGCGCGGCGGAGTCGCTGGGGCGCTCGTACGCACACGCCCAGCGACGCGTCGTCGAACTCGAGGAGGCGTTCGGCTCGCTAGTCGAGCGCCAGCGCGGCGGCTCCGGCGGCGGCGGTAGCGAACTCACGGACACCGCAACCGAACTGCTTGCGACGTTCGAGCGCGTGCGGACGAGCTTCGAGGGGGTCACGGCGGTCGCGGAGACGGTGCTCTCGGGCACCGTCGTCGAGCGCGACGGCGAGCTCGCGACCGTGGAGACGGCCGCGGGCCGCGTGCGCGCGCTCGTCCCGGAGGGCGACAGCGACGTCCTCATCACGCTGCGCGCTGACGCCGTCACGCTAACCGACCCCGCGGACAAGCCGACGCCCGAACACACGAGAGCCCGGAACCGCTTTACCGGCACCGTCGAGGGCGTCGAGACCGGCGACCGCGTCGCGCGCGTCGCGGTCGACGTCGGCGCCGACGACCCGGTGCTCGCGCTCGTCACCGAGGACAGCCGTCAACGCCTCTCGCTGGCGGCCGGCCGCGACGTCGTTGTCTCCTTCAAAGCCACCGCGACGCGCGGTGTTCCCGTCGAATAGCGGCACCCGTCGCTACGCGGCGAACGTCGAAGAAAACGAGTGCCAGGTACGGCTCAGAACGGGGATTCGACGCCGTCGTCGGCGCTCGCAGTCCCGGCGGCTTCGTCGCCGTCGACGTCGGCTTCGTCGGCGTTCAGTTCGTCCGCGAGCTCGCCACGCTCTTCGAGTTCGGCGAGAATGTCGCTGCCGCCCACGAACTCCCCGTCGACGAACGTCTGCGGGATGGTCTCCCAGCCGCTGCGCTCCTCGAGCGCGACGCGGAACTCGTCGAGGCTCTGGAGCGCGTCAACCGTGTGGACGTCCGGCCGGTACTGCGAAATCAGGTTGATAGCGCGCTTCGAGAACCCACACTGGGGCATCCGCGCGTCCCCCTTCATGAACAGCACCACGTCGTTGTTCTGGATTGCCTCGGCGACGATTTCGTCGACCGCTTCCTGCTCCATCGCGGAGTCCATCGGGTCGAAAGCCATACCCGTCCTACGGCGAGGACAGAGAAATGCCTTGGGACGCGTGGCGCGCTAGCAGCGCGCCACGCAACGAGCGAACGCGTGCTCGACCGGATGGGAGAGCGCGGAACGGCGAGTAGCGAGGGACGAAGTCCCTGGGACCATTCGAGCGGGCGAAGCCCGCGAGAAGACGGTGAACGGAGTGAGCCGCGAGCCGCGTGACCGAGCAAATGGCTTCCGCTAGTCGACCGCGGGAGCCCGCGAAGTGAGGGGGCTAGTCGTCGTTGCCGACGCGGATGACCTGGAACAGCGATTCGAGGGGGACGTCACCGACGTCGGCGATGCCCTGTTTGTCCACGAGGACGCCGCAGGCGACGGGTTTGCCGTCGGCTTCGCGGATGGCGTCGACGGTCTCCGTAATGGTGGTGCCGGAGGTGATGGTGTCGTCGACGACGAAGCACTCGCGGTCCTCGACGCTCGCGAAGTTCCGGCTGAAGCTGCCGCCGAGGTTCTCGATGTCGCCTTCCTCCCACTGGTGCTTGCGAGGGGTGTACGTCGCGAGGTCAGTCTTCAGTTTGTTCGAGACGGCGGTCGCCAGCGGCACGCCGGCCTTCTCGACGCCGACGATGAGGTCGACGTCGTGGCTGTGTTCGCGGAGCGCGTCCGCCAGCGCCATGCCGATGGCGTTGAGGCGCGCGCCCGCTTCGCCGATGTTGCTCCAGTCCACGTGCACGTCCTGGGGGCCGCCGGTGGATTCTTCGTCGACCGGGGCCGCGGTGCCGGCGCGCTCGACGAGCCAGCTCGCGGTCTCCCGGGAGACGTTCAGTTCGTCCGCGATTTCGCCACGCGACAGTCCGCGGGCCGCGAGCTCCGAGGCACTGTCGATGAGGTCGTCGACGTTCTTCATCTACTACCGAATTGAACCGCCGTCTTGATGGTCGTTTCGTCGTCGACGAATGCTCGGTCGAACTCGTCGAGGTCGTAGACGCCGGTGACGAGGTCGTCGAACAGCCACGCCGGGAGGCGCTGTAAGGTGTCGACAGCGGCCTCGAAGTGCTCGACGCCGGAGTTGACGCTACCGACCAGCGCCTTGTTCTGGAGGACGAACCCGCGGTGGAGGCGGCCGCCGTCGACCGAGAACGCCCAGTCCTCGGGGACGCCGAGGAGCGCGCCGACGCCGTTGGGCGCGAGTGCTTCGACCGTCTCGAAGGCGTGTTTCGGGTAGCCGGTGGCCTCGTAGACGAAGTCCATCGGCTCGTGGGCGGCCGGAATGTCGGGCACCGCGGTCTCCCGAGAGTCGACGTACGTCGCGCCAAGGCGCTCGATGACGTCGATTGTGGGGTCGGGACGGTCGCGACGCCCGAGGCAGTACGTCCGCTCGAAGCGGTCGTCGGTTTCGAGCATCGCGAGCGTGAGCAGGCCCAGCGAGCCGTTCCCGAGCACGAGCGCGGTCTCGGGCCGCCAGTCGAACGCCGACCGCGCAGCGAACGCGTGCTCGAAGGCCTTCTCGGAGATGCTGACTGGTTCGACGAGGAAGCCGCGCGCCGTGAGGTCGGCGGGAATCGCGACGAGGAACGCCGCGGGGCTGGTGAAGTACTCGGCCATGAAGCCGTGCGCACCCTCGATGCCGCGCTCGTGGTACTCGCCGCCGGGCGCCATGTCGGGCTCACCGCGCTCGAAGTAGTCGTTGGTGCCGTTCGGTCGTCGGCGGACCGTCGGCACGACGACGTCGCCGGCGTCGAGGTCGGTGCCGTTCGGGTCCTCGACGACGCCGACGGCCTCGTGGCCGAGCACGAGGTGGTCGTCGCCCTCGGGGAAGCCGCCGTGGCTGCCCGCGATGACTTCGTGGTCGGTGCCGTCGACGCCGACGCGGAGCGTGCGCACGAGCGCTTCCCCGGGCTCCGGCTCGGGCCGCGGCAGGTCGACGACGCGCGGCGTCCGGTCGTCGCGGGTGACGGCGATTGCGTCCATGCACACCTCTCACACCCACACCGACTAAATATTTATTATATATCGAGTAAGTCGTCGCGGACAGATTGTGCACTCGCGCCGGCTCCCACCCACACCTAAACCGGTGCCGTCCGTCCAGCCGGTATGGAACGGTACGACCGACTGTACGCACTCTACGACGAGTTCGACGCCGAGACGCTGCGCGCCTACCAGGACCTCGTGGACCTGTTCCCGCCCGTCGACTCCCGAGTCGCCTTAGAGTACTGGGAGTCCGCCAGCGATGAACTCGACGAGCGCAAAGACGACGTTCGCGCGGCGTTCGAGGACGGCGACACGTACGCCGAGCTCGCCGCGCGCGCGTCCCGCGAGCAGGCGTTCGCGGCGCTTGACCTCCACGCGAAGTACGACCGCGGCGTCAACGTGCTCGTGCTCGACGTCGACGAGACGCTGCGCTCGGCGGGCCACACGGACAACGAGATTCCCCGCGAGACCCTGCATCTCCTCACGGAGTTCCACGAGGCCGGCGTCCCCATTGTCATCTGTACGGGTCAGACGTTGGAGAACGTCAAGGGATTCCTGATTCAGGGACTGGGCAACGAACTCGTTCACTCCGGAAACGTCTCCATCGTCTACGAGGCGGGAACGGGCGTGTTCACGCCCGGTCACGGCCCCGACACGAAACAACTGCTCTACGAGAGACTCGAAGACGACGTGCGTGGCGTGTTCGACGACCTGCGCGCACGTGTGCTCTCCGAGGCCCCGGAGGGCCTCCGGCAGGGCTGTCACCTCCAGGGCAACGAGTTCAACGTCACGCTCAAGCCGAACTTCGAGACGGGCAGCGAGCGCGCGCGCGAGCTCATTGACGACGCGCTCCGGTACGAACTCGAGTTGCTCGCGGACTGCGTGGAGGGCGCAACCGCCGACCACGTGCGCGCGTTCTACGCCGACCAGGACCCCGAAATCGCGGGCCTCCTCGCTGATGCCGACCAGCGACCCGAAGAGGTCACCGTCCCCGAAGACGTGCTCGCGGTGCTCGAACGCGTCGACGTGGCGTACTCCGAGGCCGATGCCGCCGAAATCGCGTCCCGCGAGCTGAACAAGGTCGTGGGCGTGCAGGCCGCCTTCGACGTGCTCGACGTCGACGACCCGTTCGCGCTCGTGATGGGCGACAGCAAGAGCGACCTGCGCGTGATGGAGTGGGTCGCCGAGGAGGACGCGGGCATCGCGGCGGCGCCCGACCACGCCTCCAAGCGCGTCTTGGAGCACGTCTGGGAGACCGACGACCTCGTCTTCGACGAGGGCGCCGCCGACGAGGTGCTCAGGACCGCGTGGGCGCTGAATCGGCTCGCAGAACAGTAGGTTAGCTGGCGAGGCTGAAGCGGACGGTGTCGCCCTCGTGGAGGCGGCTGCCGGCGGAGAGGACCTCGCTGTCCGTGGCGTCCCGGACGACGGCTGTGTCCGTGCGGAGCCGCGACCCTTCGAGGACGCCCGCGCGGACGTGTGACCAGAGTTCGTCGGCGAGCGCGTCCACCACGTCGGCGACGGTGGCGTCGTCGTCGACGCCGACGCGGGCGCTGTGCGTGCCGGTACGAGCCGCGAGCGTTACCGTCAGCTTCACCTCGACGTCCATGCGAACAGCTATCGACCGCTTCGGCAAAAAGTTTACTCACGTGTGGAAAAGTCGTCTCGGGAACCACGGCGCTTATGCTGGCGGCGGGCGACCCGCCGCACGTGCCAGACCACGCACCAGTCCCCGGCGCGGACGACCCCCTCGACCTCCACGGGGTCGTCCCACCGATTGTGACAGCGTTCCACGACGACGAAACGGTTGACTTCGAGCGCACCGCCGAACACGCCCGGTTCGTCGTCGACCGCGGCGTCGACGGCGTCTTCCCGCTCGGGACGAACGGTGAGTTCCCCCTGCTGACGGGCGGCGAGCGCCAGCGCGTCGTCGAAGCCGTCGTCGACGAGGTCGGCGGCGAGGTCCCGGTCATCGCCGGCGTCGGCGCGCCCAGCACCCGGCAGACGGTCGCGCACGCCGAGCACGCCGAGGAAACTGGCGTCGACGGCGTCGTCGTCGTCACGCCGTACTACTACCCCTTGGACGACGAGGCCGCCGTCGCGCACTACGAGCGCGTCGCCGCCGCCGTCGACCTCCCGGTGTACGTCTACCACATTCCTTCGAAGACCGGGAACTCGCTGTCCCTGGACGTGCTCGACGACCTCTCGGCCATCGACAACCTCGCGGGCGTCAAGGACTCCTCGAAGGACGTCCCGTGGCTCGGGCAGGCTATCGACGCCCACCCCGAGCTCACGTTCCTCTCGGGGTCGGACTCGCTGCTCGTGCCCGGCCTCGACCTCGGCTGTACCGGCATGGTGTCGGCGGTCGCGAACGCGTTCCCGGAACTCGTCGTGGACCTCTACGAGGCCTACGACGAGGGGAACATCGAGCACGCGCGCAACCTCCAGAGCACGGTCTACGACGTCCGCACGGCACTCAAGCAGGGGCCGTACATGGCGGGCGTGAAGACCGCGCTCCAGTTGCGCGGATTCGACGCCGGCCCGCTTCGCTCGCCGCTGCGCGCGATGGACGACGACCAGCGCGAGGCCCTCGAAGTCAGTCTGGACGAACTCGGCCTCCTCGAAACCATAGATTTACACCGAAACGAGTGAACGTCCGACCATGGGGATAGATTACAGCGACCTCCACGACCCGAACGCGGAGTACACGATGCGCGAACTCTCCGCGGAGACGATGGGCGCCGACCGGCAACGGCCCGCGCCGCGCGACCTCGAAATCACGGACGTACAGACGACGATGGTCGACGGGAACTTCCCGTGGACGCTCGTCCGCGTCTACACCGACGCGGGCGTCGTCGGCACCGGAGAAGCCTACTGGGGCGCCGGCGTCCCCGAACTCATCGAGCGGATGAAGCCGTTCGTCATCGGGGAGAACCCACTCGACATCGACCGCCTCTTCGAGCACCTCGTCCAGAAGATGAGCGGCGAGGGCTCCGTCGAGGGCGTCACCGTGACGGCCATCTCCGGCATCGAGGTCGCGCTCCACGACCTCGCCGGGAAGGTGCTTGACGTCCCCGCCTACCAGCTGCTCGGCGGGAAGTACCGCGACGACGTGCGCGTCTACTGTGACTGCCACACCGAGGAGGAAGCCGACCCCGAGGCGTGCGCCGACGAGGCCGAACGCGTCGTCGAGGAGCTCGGCTACGACGCGCTGAAGTTCGACCTCGACGTGCCCAGCGGGCTGGAGAAGGACCGCGCGAACCGCCACCTCCGCCCGGGCGAGATTCGCCACAAGGCCGAAATCGTCGAACAGGTGACCGAGCGCGTGAAAGACCGCGCGGACGTCGCCTTCGACTGCCACTGGACGTTCTCCGGTGGCTCCGCGAAACGCCTCGCCAGCGAACTCGAAGAGTACGACGTCTGGTGGCTCGAGGACCCCGTTCCCCCGGAGAATCTCGAAGTGCAGGAAGAGGTCACGAAGTCCACGACGACGCCCATCGCGGTCGGCGAGAACCGCTACCGCGTCACCGAGGAGCGCCGCCTCATCGAGAACCAGGCCGTGGACATCGTCGCGCCCGACCTGCCGAAGGTCGGCGGCATGCGCGAGACCCAGAAAGTCGCGGACGTCGCCAACCAGTACTACGTGCCGGTGGCGATGCACAACGTCTCCTCGCCCATCGCGACGATGGCGAGCGCCCAGGTCGGTGCCGCCATCCCGAACAGCCTCGCCGTGGAGTTCCACTCCTACGAGCTCGGCTGGTGGAGCGACCTCGTCGAGGAGGACGTCATCGAGGACGGCTCCATCACCGTCCCCGAGAAGCCCGGTCTCGGCCTCACCCTCGACATGGACACCGTCGAGGAGCACATGGTCGAGGGCGAGACGCTGTTCGATGAAGCGTGAGCTTCATCGAGCACGCTGCGCTTCGCTCAGCGACGTTCGACGAGGCGTACGCCTCCTCGTGCGAGTGAGTCGCAGCGTGAACGCAGTGAGCGACCGTCTCACTACGTTCGACGAGGCGTAGCGTAACGGAGCTTCATCGAGTACGCTGCGCTTCGCTCGGCGACGCTCGACGTGGCGTCGTTCCGCCGCACGCGCCGTTTTCTCGGTTCCGTGTGCCGTCGAACGCAGGTTTATGTCGGCTGTCGTAGTATCGTACGGTGTATGTCACCGAGTGTCGAACCAGACTACGAGCTGAACGACGCCGAGCCGAACATCCACCGCGCGTGGGACAACTCGCTGGAGCCCGCGCTCACCGTCGAGCCGGGCGACGTCGTGGAGTTCGAGTGCCGGGACGCGGTCGACAGACAGGTCGGCCCCGAGACGACCGCCGAGGAGTTCGGCGAGGTGAGTTTCGACCCCGTCCACCCGCTCACCGGTCCCGTCCACGTCGAGGGCGCGGAACCCGGCGACGTCCTCGAAGTCGAGTTGCTGGGCTTCGAGCACAAGGGATGGGGGTACACGGGGTTCCTGCCCGGGGAGATGGGGTTGGGCTTGCTCCCCGAGGACTTCGACGACCCCGGATACCACGCGTGGAACCTCGACGGCGATGTCGGGCAGTTCGTGAACGGCATCGAGGTGCCTCTGGACCCGTTCCCCGGGACAATCGGCGTCGCGCCCGGTGAGCCCGGCGAACACGACACGCTCCCGCCGCGGGACGTCGGCGGGAACATGGACGTGAAACACCTCACCGAGGGCTCGACGGTCTACCTGCCCGTGGAGTGCGAGGGCGCGCTGTTCTCGACGGGCGACTGCCACGCCGCGCAGGGCGACGGCGAGGTCTGTGTCACCGGCGTCGAAGCGCCGATGTTCGTCACGGCGCGCTTCGACGTGCGGAACGACATGGACATCGAGCAGCCGCAGTTCGAGACCGACCATCCGTTCACGCCGACGGGCGAGGACGAACCGATGTACGGGACGACTGGCATCGCACCCGACCTGATGGAGGCGACCAAGAAGGCCGTTCGTCACATGATTGCGCACCTCCACGACGAGCGCGGACTCACGCGCGGCGAAGCCTACATCCTCTGCTCGGCAGCCGTCGACCTGAAAGTGAGCGAGGTCGTCGACGCGCCGAACTGGACGGTGTCGGCGTACCTCCCCGAGAGCATCTTCCCGTAGCGCTCGGAGCCGCTACTGTTCTTCGAGTTCCCGGTCGCGGACGACCAGTACCGGCGCGACCGCGCCTTCCGCGACGCGCTCGGTCTCGTCGCCGAACAGCGCCGCGAACAGCGACTCGCCGCCCGCGCCCATGACGATGACGTCGAACTCGCCGGAGCGGTCGACGATGCTGCGGATGGGGGACTCCGATTCGGTAACTTCGGTGGTAATCTGGTCGGCCGGGAGCCCACGGTCGGCGAGCGTCTCGCGGACGTACTCGACGGCGTCGTCGGCGTCGAAGTCGACGCCGCGCTGCTCGATGCCCCAGAGCGTGACGGTGCCCTCGCCACCCGCGAGCAGCGTGCCGACGAGGTCCGCGAGGCGGTCGGCGTCGACGGTGCCCCGAATCGGGACGACGACGTCGTGGATGTCGCCGACGGGGTTCGGGAGGAGGACGGCGGTTGCGCCGACCTCCTCGGCGACGCGTTCGACAGTCTGGTTGCGGTCGTGCGTGAACGCGACCCGGGTTTCGACATCACGGCCAGCGGCGCGGAACGTCGCCGCGAGGTCCTCGACGGCTTCCTGCGCGCGGTCCTCGAACTGCATGCTCGCCTGCTCAGTCGGGGTCTGCTCGGGGAGGACGTGGTAGCCCAGGACGACGACGTTCGCGGGCGCGAGGAACGCGGCCAGCGGCTCCGAGATAGACTCGCCCTCGAGTACTTCCACGGGCACGAGCACGCGCGGAGGCTCGCGGATGTGCAGCGATTCGTCGGCTGGCGCGGGCTCGGACGGCGTGGATTCGTCGGCTGTCATCAGAGGACCCCCTTGAGTTGCACGTCGCTCGCGTAGTACTTGTACCACCCGGCGGCCGCAACCATGATGGCGAGACCGATTATCTGGGAGGCGCGCTGCATGAACCCGATGAGCGCGAAACTGGCGACCGCGCCGACGCCCGCGACCAGCCAGTAGGCGGGCACGCGGAAGTCCGGGTCGTACCACTCGGGTTCGTCGCGGCGCATCGAAATCAGCGCGACGCACATCAGCCCGTACATCACGAGGTGGAGGAACGACGCGACCTCCGCGAGCACTTCGACCTCGCCGAGCGCGACGAGCACGAGCACCGGCCCGCCGGCCATCGCGAGTGCGACGTGCGGCGTGCCGTACTTGAGGTTGAGGCGGCTCGCGTACTGCGGGACGAGCGCGTCCTTGCTCACCGCGAACACCGCCCGCGAAGTGGAAAGAATGGACGCGTTCGCGCTGGAGACCGTCGCCAACAGGCCGGCGACGAGGATGGCGAGCGCGCCTGCGTCACCGAAGTACGCCCGCGCGACCTCGACGATGGCGGTCTCGCCGAACCGCGACAGCGGACCGCTGCCGAACGCGCTCGTCGCCACGAAGATCGTCGAGACGTAGAGGACGCCGACGATGACGACCGAGCCGACCATCGCCAGCGGGAGGTTCCGACCGGGGTCCTTGATGTCGCCGGCGACGGTCGCGACCTGCGCGAATCCCAGATACGAGGTGAACACGAGCGCCGCGGTCGTGAACATCGGCATCGGGCCGAACGGCATGAACGTCTCGGGCGTGCTCGCGGTCCCGAACACGCCGACTGCGTCGAGGCCGCCGTAGCCGAGGAAGAGTACGAGAATCGTCAACAGCAGGCCGACGACGTAGTTCTGGAGTTTCGCGGCGTTCTCCGTCCCGAAGAGGTTCAGCGCCGTGAGCGCCACGCCGAACACCAGCGCCAGCGGCACGACCACGGGAATGTTCCCGACGGGGACGCCGGCTTCGAGCAGCAGAGCGGCGGCGTAGTTCCCGAACCCGACGAGGTAGAACGCGGTCGCGAACACGAGCCCGAGCCAGATGCTGATGCCGACGACCGCGCCGGGGAGCGCGCCGAGCGCCCGCGAGATGAAGTAGTAGCCGCCGCCGGACTTCGGCATCGCGGTCGCCAACTCGGAGGCCGGGAGCGCGACGAGCAACGCGATTACCGCGCCGATGGCGAACGACCCCGCGGCCGCAGGCCCGGCGTTGCCCGCGGCCAGCCCCGGGAACACGAAGATGCCGGCGCCAATCATCGTCCCGACGCCGATGGCGACGCCGCCCCTCAGGCCGATGGAGCGTTCGAGTTCCGTTCCCTCCTCGGTGACGGTCGTCTCGCCGTCCGCTGCGGTCGGCGAGGCTACCTGTTCCGGTGTCTCACCCGCGACGTTCGCGGGTGCGTTCTCGTCGACCGCTTCCATACCGGATTCCCGACACGAACCCGGAATAAGCTACTGGCCAGCCATCCGCTACTCGCCCAGCCGCGGGTCGGTTATCTCGACGTGCCCGCGGTCACCGTTCCAGACAGTATCGTACTCCAACTCGATCGGACGGGACATGTGTGGCCGTCCGTGACGAACGTCTCAGAAGCACTGTTTTCCTCGTCGGGTGTGCTCGACTCGCTCTCACGGCCCACTCCGTTCGCCGTTCGACCTTGCGCTCGCACACCACTCTCTGCTCACGGCGCGAAGCGCCGTTCGTACGGCCAGCGGGACCTTCGGTCCCGCTCGGCTCGCAAAAATCTGCATCAAAAAAACCGCGACCTCGCTACCGCTCGGTCGCGGTGCTATCCGAGGCAGGCTGACGTAACCTAGATGTGGCCACGGTCGCCGTTCCAGACGGTGTCGTACTCCAACTCGATTGGGCGTGACATGTGCGGGCCGTCCGTGACGAACGTCTCGAACTCCCCGCCCTCGCCGAGCACGTGGACGCCGTACTCGTCGTTGAGGGCTTCGAGTTCGTCCAGCGCCTCGCGGTCGAGCGTGCGGCCGAGCCACGACTCGTCGAGGCCGTACGCCGCCACCTGGACGATGGTAATCTCGAAGCCGGCGGCGAGCATCTCATCGGCGAGCTCGCGGGGGTCGCGTTGCCACAGCGGTGCGAACACCTCGCAGCCGAGTCGCTCTGCCATCGCCTCGATGCGGGAGGTCTGGTACTCGCTCTCGACGGCGCCCGCGGTGACGCCCGCGAGCCCGCCGTCGAGGTCGGCGGCGAGGTCGGCGAGCGCGGCTTCCAGCGGTTCCAGTTCGGTGTCGCCCTGCTCGCCGGACTCGCTGGCGGCCGCCGCGCCGAAGTCCTCGGGTTCGACGTCCACGAGCGGGATGCCGATGCTCTCGGCGGCGAGGCTCGCGAGGTGCGTCGCGGGCACGTGGTACATGTACGAGTCGCCCTCGGGGTGGACGGTGATGAGGCGCGCGACGTCCAGGTCCGTTTCGAGTGCGCGGTAGAGCGCCCACGAGGAGTCCTTCCCGCCGGAGAACAGGCTCACCCACTGGCCGTCAGTCATCCGCGTGCTTGCGGCGCAGCGTTGAAATACTCCACTCTATGGCTCCACGGGCTCCTCGCCGTCCTCCACGTCGGCTTCGTCGACGTCGCTGAACCGGGTCGCGACGCGGAGGCCGACGACGCTGACGAGCACGCCGGCGACGACGAACGCCGCGAGGCGCTGCTCGGGCGAGAGCACGAACCCCTCGATGGAGAGCGCGCCGACCTCCGCGGCGGGCACCGCGACGGCGTCGAGTTCGCCGGCCAACTCCATGAAGTACGCCGAGAACCCACGGACGACGAGTCCCACCGCGAGCACGCCGAACGGTAGGTTGAGGAACGACGTGCGGACCGCCTCGTGGCGGATGAACTCGTCGAACAGCCGGCCGGCGCTGGCCGCCAGGCCGCCCAGCGTTATCCACGGCACGCTGTAGTAGGTGAACGCCATCGCGGTCAACAACAGCGGCGTCTCTGCGGGGAGGTCCGAGACCCCGAGCGCGCCCGCGAACACGCCGACGAGCGCGAGCCCACCCGCGACGACGTACGTGACGATTGAGACGCGACCGGAGTACAGCGCGTCCCGCGCCTGCGCGGGGACCTCCGCGAGGTAGTTCTCGATGCTCAACCCCTTGTAGAGGACGAACAGGCCGATGACGGCGGTGATGGCGGCGACAGCGACCGCGAGGCTGCCGGTCACCATCAGCAACGCCGGAAACACCAGCAGAACGATGCCCAGCGGCACGAGCACGGTCTGGCGGAGTTCCTCGTCGGCGAGGAACTGCTTGAGGAGGTAGTACGTGGACTCGAGGTCGCGGGCCTGCCGGACGACCACGCGGTCGACGGCGTCCACCTGGAGGCGACTCTCCACGATGGGGACGACGCGCTCGTCCTCCGCGCTGTCGATGACGACGACCGCCGAGTCGGGGTCGTAGCGGTCGATGAGGTCGTCGAGTTGGTCGGCGACCGAGCGGTCCGCGGAGACGCTGTCCCCGCTCCCGGAGATAGCGGCGACGACCGCGTCGTCCTCGCCGTCGCGGAGGTCGCGGGTGACGCGAAGGGCCTCCAGCAGGGTGTTCACGGCGGAGTCCTCGGGGTCGGCGATGCCCATCTCCACGACCAGCGACTGCACCGCCTCCCAGCCCGCGACCGGCGTCTGCAACCCGGTCTGTCGGGGGATGTCCCCGGTCCGGTCCACACAGACGACCAGCGTGCGCATCTATCGTCCACAGCGTCGCGCTGCCGTGGTAAAAACCCCGCGCTCGGGTCAGCGAAGCTCGACGTCGGCCCCGTCGCCGTCGCCGACTGTGTCGGCCAGCCCCGCGCCGAGCGCGTACGCCGCGCCGACGGCCGTCCGCCGCATCCGCACGAACATCCCGCGCGGCGGCTCGAACTCCCGAATCTCGACCTCATGGCCGAGTTCGGCTTCGAGGTAGGCTTCGGCGTCGTCGCGCGTCCCGAGTTCGTCCACGAGGTCGCGCTCGTGGGCGTCCCGGCCGCCGTAGACGCGGGCCTCCGTGTCCCGAATCGGCTCGGGGGCGCGGTCGCGGCCCTCGGCGACGCGCTCGACGAACGACTCGTAGAAGTCGTCGACGAGGCCCTGGAGGTAGCGGCGGTCGTCCTCGCGCATCTCCCGCAGCGGGTTGCCGGCGTCCTTGTACTCGCCGGCGACGAAGCGCTCGTAGTCGACGCCGAGGTCGTCGGCGAGCGCCGAGGCGTTCAGCGTCGACCAGATCGGAAGAGCA
>CAXREU010000169.1:0-9114 GCA_964229715.1 Halobacterium sp. | reverse complement strand
CCAGTGGCTTCGACCGCGCGGTCGTCGGCAGCGAACTCGCGCTTTCGCGAGCGCGCGCGGACGACCAGCGTGAGTGCGACGAACGCGACGAGCACCAGCCGCCCGATGCGCTCGGGGAGCGCCAGCCCCGAATCGGCGCCCGGCCGGCCGCGCGCCCACGCCAGCAGCCGGTTACAGCCGCGCGCGAGCAGCGCCACCGGCAACAGAAGGACTGCGAGGAAGCCCACGAGCGTGCGACCGACGGCGAACGCCAGCGACTGCACGAGGCTGTCCCGGCGCTCGATGTGTGCTGGTTCGTGCGCTAGCACGGCCTCGAACTCCGCAGCGTCCAGGATACGGAACAGTGACTCGTCGAAGACGACGGCGCCGCCCGGGCCGCCGAGGCTAATCGCGTTCGGGACGGGCATCTGGGCGACGTACAGCGTCGGTGCTTCGACCCGCATGCGGTCGGCAAGCGATTCGAGCACGCGATAGGCGCGGGGCGCGTTCCGGGGTTGCAGCGGGACGGCGTGCAGTTGCGCGAGCACGCGCGCGGTGCCGACGCGATAGCTGAGGTAGCCGAACACGACAGTGACGGCCGCGACGACACCGAGCGCCGTCACCGGGGAGATGTCTGCGGAGAAGACGGCGACGAGCGCCCAGAGCACGACCGCCGCGGCGAACACGTGCCAGACGAGCGCCGCGACGCCGACGAGCACCATCAGCAGGCGACGGCCGAGTCCCATGTCCGGGGGTAGTTCCGGAGACCACAAACGGCTGTCGGCGGCAGGAACGTCGCGCCGCGACGGCCCTTCTAGAGCGCGTACAGCGCGGCTGGTCGTTCCGAAGCGCTATTCACGGAGGGGGTTCACCTACCGGGCATGCACGAAGGGGTGGCGAGCTGATGCGCATCCTCATCGTCGGCGCCGGTGAGGTCGGGTCGAGCATCGCCAGCAGCCTCTCAGACGCCCACGAGGTCGTCGTCGTCGACGTCGACCCCGAGCGCGTCGAGTCGCTGACGTACTCCGAGGACGTGCTCGCGGTCACCGGCGACGGCACTGACCTCGACGTCCTCAGGGAAGCCGAAATCGAGAAAGCCGACGTCGTCATCGCGAGCACCGACGACGACGAGACGAACCTTGCGACGTGCGCGACCGTGGACACGGTCAGCGACGCGTTCACCATCGCGCGCGTCGAGCGCACCAACTATCTGGACACGTGGCGCGAACACGAGGGGGCGTTCGGCGTGGACTTCATGGTGTGTACGGACCTGCTGGCGGCGGAAGCCATCGTCCGCGTCGTCGGCCTGCCGACCGCACACGACGTCGACCCGTTCGCGGACGGCTGCGTGGAGATGGCGGAGTTCGACGTGCCGGCGGACAGCCCACTGGCCGGCGAGACGGTCGCGGAAGCCGACCGCTTCGACGAGCTGACGTTCGTCGCGGTCATCCCCGAGGGCGCCGACCACGCGATGGTCCCTCGCGGGGACACCGTCATCGAGGGGAACGCCCGCGTGGTCGTCGTCGGCCGGCCGCCCAGCGTCCGCGAGTTCGCGCGCAGCCTCGACCCTGTCAGCGCCGCTAGCGAAGTTGAGGACGTCGTCATTGTCGGCGGCTCGACGACCGGGAAGCTCACCGCGGAGCAGCTCGTGAACCGCGGTATCTCGGTGCGCATCATCGAGTTCGACGAGGAACGCGCCCGCGAGCTCGCGGAGTTACTGCCGAACGTGACGGTGTTCTCGCACGACGCGACCGACCCCGAGTTCCTCTCTCGGGAGCACATCAAGGACGCCGACGTGGTCGTCTCGACGCTCGGCACCGACGAACGCAGCCTGCTGGCGGCGCTGCTCGCGAAACGCGAGGGCGCCGACCGCACTATCGCGGTCGTCGAGCAGGCGCGGTACGTCGACCTCTTCGAGACCGTCGGCGTGGACGTCGCGGTCAACCCCCGCCGGGTGACGGCCGAGGAGATTACGCGGTTCACGCGCGAGCGCCGCGCGGAGAACGTCGCTATCATCGAACCCGGCGGCGCCGAGGTCGTCGAAGTGGAAGTCGACGAGGAGAGCGTCCTCGCGGGTCACACCATCCAGGACGTGATGGCGGACCTGCCCGGCGGCGTGGTTGTCGGCGCCATCACGCGCGACGGCGAATACGTGGTCCCCCGCGGAAGCACGGTCGTCGAGGTCGGCGACCACGTCGTCGCGTTCGTCCAGGCTGACGCCCTCGAAGAAGTCACATCGAAACTATGAACGCCGGACTGGTGGCCCGATGAGCGTCCGCGTCGACTGGCGAGACAGCCTCGCGCTCGTCGGTACGGTCGTGAAGTGGCTGTCCGTCCCGCTGCTGGCGCCGCTGGCGGTCGCGCTCTACTACGGCGACGGCGGGTTGGCGGCGTTCGTCGCGACCATCGTCGTCGCGTTCGCCGCGGGGTCGGCGCTCGAACGAGTCGGCGACCCGACCGACCTCGGCGCCCGCGAGGGATTCTTGATGGTTGCGCTGACGTGGCTCGCGGCGAGCGTCGTCGGCGCGCTCCCGTACCTGTTCGCGGCCCACGGTATCCCGGGCGTCGCGGCGGCGACCGCGCCCGGCTCGACGCTCGGCAACCCCGTGAACGCGCTGTTCGAGACGATGAGCGGGTTCACCACCACAGGGGCGACGGTGATGGGCGACATCTCCTTCGACACGCACTCTCACGCCGTGTTGTTGTGGCGCCAGCTCACCCAGTGGCTCGGCGGGATGGGAATCGTCGTGCTTGCGGTCGCCATCCTCCCCGAGCTCTCCGTGGGTGGCGCGCAGCTGATGGAAGCCGAAGCGCCCGGCCCGAGCATCGAGAAGCTCACGCCCCGCATCGCCGAGACTGCGCGTGCGCTGTGGCTGGCGTACGCCGGCATCACACTGCTGGAAATCGTGTTGCTGTACGGCCTCCACCGAACCGGCCACGCGCCGAACATGGGGCTGTACAACGCAGTCGCGCACGGCCTCACGACGATGGCGACCGGCGGATTCAGCCCGGAGGCGCGCTCCATCGAGGCGTTCTCCGGCATCGTCCAGTGGGTCATCGTGCCGTTCATGTTCGCGGCGGGGACGAACTTCGCGCTCATCTGGCAGGCGCTGACCGGCGACACCGACGCGCTGTTCGGCGACTCGGAGTTCCGCTTCTACCTCGGTGTCGTCGGCACCGTCACCGCGCTGCTGGCCGGCCTCCTGTTCACGGGGCCCGTGCTCGGCGTCCGTGACGCCGTCGGCCCCGTCGCCGGCAACCTCGAAGCGTCGCTGCGCCACGCCGCCTTCCAGGCCGCGTCCATCGTCACCACTACCGGGTACGCGAGCATGGACTTCGCACAGTGGGGCAACGCCAGCCAGTACGTGCTGTTCGTCGCCATCTTCCTCGGCGGGAGCGCGGGCAGCACGGGCGGCGCGGTGAAGATGGTGCGCTGGCTGGTCATCCTCAAGAGCCTCAAGCGCGAGTTGTTCGTGACCATTCATCCCGAGGCTGTCAAGCCCGTCCGGCTGGGCGGGCGCGCACTCGACGAAAAAGCGGTCCGGGGCATCTACGCGTTCACTGCGGTGTACTTCGCGCTGTTCGTCGCCGGCACCCTCTTCGTCGCCATCGACGCCACGCGCATCGAGCAGTCGCTGTCGGCGCTGGAAGTGATGAGCGCGGTCGCCGCGACCCTCGGCAACGTCGGTCCCGGGTTCGGGCTCGTCGGTCCGATGGGGTTCTACGAGTTCCTCCCCGAGACGACGAAGCTCGCGATGGTCGTGTTGATGTGGGTCGGGCGGCTGGAAGTGCTGCCCGTGCTCGTGTTGCTGACGCGGGCGTACTGGAACTCCTAGTAGCGGTCCCAGCTACGATTCCCGTTTTCCGGACCGAAATCCACCTTCAGTACGGGTGACACACTTACCGTTCGCCGACGCGTAGGGCGCTGTATGGCTCTCAGTATTTGGGAGGTGTTCCTCGCTCTGTTCGGGGGTGGCGGGGACTCCGAGGAGGAGTCCGGCGAGGAAGAAGGCGAGAGCCGCTTCGTCCCGTCCCCACTAGACCTGTCTGTCCGAATCGGCCACGGTGGGTCGGACAGCCAGCGAGTCCGCGAACTCGCCGAAATGAACGAACGAGCGGCGGAAATCGAGGAAGAACGCGATAACTGAGCACCCGGACGCGGCGATGCAGCGGTCCGGAATCAGTTCACCCGAGCAGGCGTTCGAGCAGCGACCGGCTGCGCTGTTTCTCCGCGAGCACGACCGAGCAGTCCACTTCGTCGACGACGTCCAGCACGAGCGACCCCGTGACGAGGCGTTCGAGGAGGCCGCGCTCGGTCGCGCCGACGACGAGCATCGACGCGTCTTCGGCGGCGGTCTCGATGGCTTCTTCGACGTCACCGGATTCGACGCGCAACTCGGCGTCCGAGAGGCCCTGTTCGTCTGCCCACGTCTCGAGGAAGTCGTGGCCGGCCTCGGTGTCGTCGGCGACGTGCAACAGCGTAACCTCGCTGTCGAACTGCTCGCGGAGGTAGCGCGCGATGGCGGCGCTGAGTTCGCTGTCCGGGCCGCCCGCGGTCGGGACGACGACGCGCGACGGGTCGAAGCCGCGGTCCTTGAACACGAGCACGTCACACGGCAGGTCGCCGGTGAGTTCGTCGACGGCGGACTCCGCGCGGCCCGGCGACCCGTGGCTGTCCGGCCCCCAGCCCATGACGAGCAGGTCTGCGTCGTGGGTTTCGGCGGCGTCGAACAGTTCCTCGAAGGAGCGGTGCGAGAGGATGGTGTGGGTCTCGACGGGGACGCCGAAGTCCTCGGCGTCGGCGCGCGCGTTCTCGAGGAGGCGCTCGCTTTCGGCGGCGTCAGTGAACTCGTCGAGGTGTTCGTCGGCGTACGCGAGGCTGGTCTGGTCGGGCACCTGCACGACGTGCACGGCGATGACGCGGCCGGCGTTGGCCTTCGCCGCGGCGGCGCCCAGCGTGATGAGGTCGGTCTCGTTCTCGGGGTTCGCCAGCGGCACGAGCACGCGGTAGTCCGACCCGTCCGGGGCGAGCGATTCGGCGGCGGAGACGGCGGCGTCGGGCGCGGACTCGGGGTTCGCCTGGAGGTACTGCGAGAGGATGCCGGTCTTCGTCGCCCGCGAGCGCGCGTAGACGAGGTACCAGGCGACGGCGAAGACGCCGAACGCCGCGGTCGCCGCGATAATCGTCGGGTTGATGAACGCGATGAGCGCGAACGACGTGATTGCGCCAAGAATCGGCGTCACCGGGTAGAACGGAACGCGGAAGTCCGGCTGGTACTCGGGCGGGTCGACGGTCCGCATCACGACGAGCGCGACGTTCAGCAGCCCGTAGATGACGAGGTGAAGCGTGCTCCCCATCGTCGACAGCGTTTCGAGGTTGCCGAACAGCACGAATACGAGGATGAAGACGCCGGTGAGCCCGATTGCGCGGTACGGCGTCGCGAACCGGTCGTGAATCGTGTTCAGGCTGTCGGAGACGAGCTTGTCCCGCCCCATCGCGAAGTTGATGCGCGAGGACGCGAGGATGGACGCGTTCGCCGACGAGGCGGTCGCGAGCAGGCCGCCGAACAGCAACGCGACGGCGCCCGCGGGTCCGAGTAGTTGGCGGGCGACGTCCACGACCGCGGTGTCGTTGCCGGCGACGAGTTCGTTGGGCACCGCCGCGAGCACGACCAGCAGGACGAGCGCGTAGATGAGCGTGACGAGGACGACGCTACCGATGATGGCTCGCGGGAGGTTCTTCCCGGGGTCTTTGACCTCCTCGGCGACGCTCGTAATCTGGACGAATCCGAGGTAGGAGACGAAGACGAGGCCGGTGACGGGCAGCACCGTCGAGAATCCCTTCCCCTCGCGGACGAGCGGGAACAGGGAGTTCAGGTCGGCGTTCCACGCCCCGACGGCGGTGAACACCGCGAGGATGGCGACGAGCGTGACGACGATGACGTTCTGAAGGCCACCGGTTTCCTTGGCGCCGACGTAGTTCACGCCGACGAAGAACGCTGCGCCGGCGAGCGCGACGACCTTCGCGGGCGGCAGCGAGAGCACCCAGAGGTCGATGGCGGGGACGGCGAGGAACGTGACGACGTACTGGCCGAGTCCGAACATGTAGAACGCGGATGCGAACGCCAGCCCCATCCAGTTCGCCCACCCGGCGATGGAGCCGAACATCGGCCCCCTCGCGTGGTTGCTGTAGTAGTACGCGCCGCCGGCTTTCGGCATCGCGGTGCCGAGCTCCGAGGCGGCCAGCGCGGTCAGCAACGCGATGCCGCCGCCGACGAGGAACGCGAGCGCGGACAGCGGGCCGGAAGTCTCGACGGCGGCGCCCGGCAGCACGAAGATGCCGGCGCCGATCATCGTCCCGACGCCGATGGTCAGCGCGGCCAGCGGCCCGAGGTCTTTCGCGAGCTCCTGGTCACTCATCGGTGTCCTCCGCCGGGAACACGACGACCGGGAGTTCGGCTTGCTTCACGATGTCGCGGGCGTGGTCGCCGGATAGCAGGTCGAGCCAGCGGTTGCTCTCGCGGGGCGTGAACGCGACTGCGCTCGCACCGTGCTCGTGGGCGGCGGTGAAGATGCCGTCGACGACGTCCTCGGCGAAGCGGAGGTCGGTCTCGCAGGCGACGCCGGCGTCCGCGCAGGCGTCCTCGACGACCGCGAAGACGTCCTCGGCGTACAGTTCGCGTTGCTCGACGCTGGCCTTGTCCATCGTGCCGCCCCCCTTCTCGACGACGTGGACGGCGACCACCGACCCGCCGGCTTCCCGGACGCGCGGCAGTACCGCACGCATGGTCGTCTCCGCGTCGGCCTCGCTGGCGACGGGGACGACGACGGTTTCGAGGAGGTCACCCATACGGACCACCCGTTCCCTGCGCGTGGACACCCGCTCCTACGGGCGTTGTGCGTGAAAAGCTCATATTCTGGGGTGTGCACCGCGTACCCTTATACTTTCGACTCTCCGACGGCCTCACCGGGATTCTCAGAGCTCGACCGCCCACAGCCGGAAGTCCGCGGGGAGCTCGTAGACGTTCTGGAAGACGGCGTCGACGAACTGGCCGACGCGGTCGTCGTCGGCGCGCGCCTCGATGCGGACGTTCGTCCCGGGGGACTCCTCGGCGGTGTCCGCGGGGACGGTTTCGCGCTCGGCGATGGTGAACGCGCCGAACCGGGAGACGACCGTCGCTAGCCGGTCGAGTTCCTCGTCGGTGCAGTCGAGGTTGAGCGTGCCGTCGGCGAACTGCACCCATGGCGGTAGGAATTCGGGGTCGCCACTGGGGTCCTCGTCGGCTTCCAGCGTGCAGAACGCGCTGTCGCGCTCTCGGTGGGCGGCGATGGCGTCCGCGACGAGTTCGATGCGCCCGGCGTCCGTGTCGGCGTCGAATCTTGTCATGGAGTGAGGTTGGCGGCCCGTCCACAAAGCAGGTCGGGTGTGCGGGTCAGTTCGGCCGGAAACAACACCTCCTTAATCGAGGCCCGGAAACTGGACGATATGAGTAATCCGCGAATCCTGATTCTTGGCGCACCGGGCGCCGGCAAGGGGACACAGAGCCGCCGTCTCGCCGAGGAGTTCGACGTCGAGCACATCACCACGGGGGACGCGCTCCGCGCGAACAAGGGGATGGACATCAGCCACCTCGACCTGGAGTACGACACGCCCGGTGAGTACATGGACGCCGGCGAACTCGTCCCCGACGAGGTCGTCAACGAAATCGTGAAGACCGCACTCGAGGAAGCGGACGGCTTCGTCCTCGACGGCTACCCACGCAACGAGAGTCAGACGGAGTACCTGGACTCCATCACGGACCTCGACGTCGTGCTCTACCTCGACGTCGACGAGGACGAGCTCGTCCGCCGGCTGACCGGCCGCCGCGTCTGTGAGGACTGCGGTGCGACCTACCACGTCGACTTCAACCCACCCGAGGAGGAGGGCGTCTGCGACGAGTGCGGCGGCGACCTCTACCAGCGCGAGGACGACACCGAGGAGACCGCCCGCGAACGCATCGAAGTGTACGAGGAGAACACCGCGCCCGTCGTCGAGTACTTCCGCGACCAGGGCGTCCTCGAGGAAATCGACGGCGAACAGACTCCCGACGAGGTCTGGGAGGACGTCGAAGCCGCCGTCGAAGCGCACGCGAACTGAGCGACGACCCGGGGTTTTTCTCGCCGTCGGTCACAGTGGAGGTTCCGTAAGAGGTTCAAGCGGCCACCGCAAAGGACAGCCAAGAAGATGTCTCGAACCGCGGAGAAAGTCCGCTCGCTGGTCCGCGAGGACCCCGAACTGGCCGACGTACTCGAAGACCTCCTCGACCACGAGGGCGAGATTCGCTGGCGGGACGTCAAAGGCGACGTCTCCAGCGGCCAGTGGGGGCGCCTACTGGAGAAAGACGTGCTCGTGGAGTCCGGCGAGGGCTTCGAGTTCGCGGAGCCCGAGGGCGTCCGCGAGGGACTCGAACCCGAGGAGGAGCTCGACGAGAGCCCGGAATCCTCGTCGTGGTCGAAGTGGGACAAGCTCGCGGCAGTCGGGTCGTTCGCCGCGATTCTCGGCTACAACTTCCAGCCGATTCAGAACACCATCGGCGGCGCCGTCGAGCTCGTGCTCGGGCCGCTCGACGCGATGCTGCCGTTCTACGTCGTCGTGATGGCGTTGGCCGTCCTCACTGGGCTGTACTCGACGCTCCTGCAGGCGAACCTGACAGACATGAGCAAGATGTCCGAGTACCAGGAGCGCGCCCAGAAGCTCCAGGACAAGATGTCCGACGCCAAAGAACGCGGCGACGAAGCCGAAATCGAGCGCCTCCGCGAGGAGCAGATGGAAGCGTTCGGCGACCAGGCCGGCATGCTCAAAGAGCAGTTCCGCCCGATGGCGTGGATTATGCTGCTCACCATCCCGGCGTTCCTCTGGATGTACTGGAAGCTCGGCACCGGCCAGGTCACCGGTGACGAAGTCCAGATGGTCCTCCCGCTGATGGGCGACGTCAACTTCAACACGGGGCGCGCGTTCGTGTTCCCAATCTGGATTATCTGGTATATGGTCTGCTCGTTCAGCTTCTCGAACATCATCCGGAAGGCGCTGAACATCCAGACGACGCCCACATAGACGCACTTTTTGCGCTGCGGGGGTGCGCCTTCGGCGCACCC
>CAXREU010000168.1:0-11964 GCA_964229715.1 Halobacterium sp. | reverse complement strand
GCACGAACGTCTCGTCGAGGTCCACAATCCGCCCCAATTTCCGTCACTCCGATTTCAGCCGCCGAGTCACGTCTCAGACCGCTCAGCAAGAGACGCAGTCGAGCTAGTCGAGCCACCACCGCCGTGTGTCGTCGCCTCGGGCCGAGGACACCACCCGGCTTTTTTATGTCGACGCTGCCACGACCGGATATGAACTTCCGTGTCCTCATCCCTCCCGCCCTCTACGGCGGCGGCGCGGCCGCCGTCGTCGCCGGGCTCGGGTACGCGCTCGCCGCCTCGCAGTCGGTACCCCTCCCCCTGGCTGCGCTGGCCTACACGTTCGGCGGACTCACCGCCTTCAGCCTGCTCGCCGGTACTACCAGCCTCAACGAGAACTCCGCAACCCCCGAGGTCGTCGTCGACCAGGACGGCATCACCTCAGCCCCCACCGAATCCGGTGCACCACGCCGCCTGCTCCTGATATGTTTCTCGCTCGGCATCGCGCTCGCGGGCGTGCTCGGTCTCGCGCTCTTCCGGTGACCGTTCGCGGGACGAATACGGCGTACTACGACAGTGACGCGGCTGTATCGAGCGGCCACGCTCTCCTTGCTATTCGCCGTTTCGGGTCTCGTGGGATGACTTGGCCCGTCGATAACTCCGGACGAGCGCGTAGACGAGCCCGACGACCGCGCCGATACCGAGCACGCCGGGGCCGACGCTCATCGAAATTTCGGTCGGTGTCGACGAGAACGCGAACAGGAAGGTGAACGTGTCCGGCGTCCCGACAGTCAGGGAGTCGACGCCGAGTGCGTCGAGGGTGAGCGGGCCGGCGACGGCCAGCACGACGAACACGCCGACAGTCGCGATGGCGGCGCTGGCGAGCGCGTCCCAGACGACCGCGGTCACGGACAGCGTGCGCGGCCGGTCGCTCTCGTCGCCGAGGAGGCGGACGCCGTCGGCGTGGTCTTCGAGGCGGACGTCCTCGGGGAACCCCAGCAGCGTCATCGTCATCCAGAGGTCCGCAATCGCGCCGGCGGCGTTGGCGGCCAGCGGGACGACGAGCCAACCCCACTCGAAGGCGAGCATCAGCGGCACGCCGACGCCGGTCATCACGACCAGCGGCGTGAGGAGGACGACGACGAACTGGTTGCGGGTGAACTCGTGGTCGGTCGTGGCGTACGCGTACGGGAGGATGTAGTGCGCGACGCCGACGCCGTAGCTGGCTTCGCCGCCGTAGTAGCGGATGGCGAGCCCGTGTAACAGCTCGTGAGGGACGACGAAGACGGTCGCAAGCACCAGAATGACGAGGACATCCAAGGCGTTCGTCCACCAGTCGACGCCCGCCGGCGCAAACTGGAACGACGCCGGGTGCCCGGTGACGGCCTGGAACAGGCCGCTGAACGCGGTGGCCGCGACGACCACACCGAGCGAACCGAGTGCGGTCATCTGAATGGTGAGCCCGCGTGTCAGTTCGAGGTCGGCGAGCACGGTCTCGCCGCCGGTGTCTGCTGATGCCATACCGTCGTGTCCCTCAGCTAACGGTTAACTGATTTGGTAGACGGGACGGCCGACCCCCGCGACCCCGGCGGGCGAAGAAACCGATATGTGTCTACCTCCCTAAGGGAGACGTAATGAGCGACGCAGACGGCATCGTCGGGGCAAACGACACCCGCGAGGAGATTATGGAGGCGACCTTCCGGGCGCTCAGCGAGCACGGCTACAAGGACCTCCGGGTCCGGGACATCGGCGCGGAGATGGAGCTCTCGCGGCAGGTCATCCATTACCACTTTGATGGGAAGTACGACCTCCTGTCGTCGTTTCTGGCGTACGTCATCGACCAGTACGAGGGCAGCGTCGAGGTCGCCGACGACATGGACCCGCGGTCGGAACTGGACGCGCGCATCGACCAGTGTCTGTTCGGCCCGGAGTTCGAGGAGTTCACGCACTGGGACCGGATGAAGGTGTACCACGAGCTGTACGCCCACGCGCAGAACGACGACGAGCACCGCGAACTCTTCGAAGAGCACTACGCGCGGCTCCGCGGCAGTATCGTCGACGTCATCGAGGCCGGCATCGAACAGGGCGTCTTCCGCGAGGTGAACGCCGAACGGATGGGCCAATTAATCACGGACGTCATCCACGCGGCCCGCGAGCGCCGTATCTCTCTCGGACACGAGGACGCGCCCGAGGAGGCGCGCGCGGCCATCGACGAGTTCGTGCTGGACTCGCTCGAACGCGACGACTAACGCGCCAACCACTGCTTCTGCGGCCGCGTCTACGAGCGCGACACTCGTCGCTGGGCGTTCGTCGAAATCGCGTAGAAGCGAGCTGCGCCGCGTTACAGCTCGGGGACGTCCGACGGCATGTCGAAGTCGTGGTAGTACTCGCCCTTCTCCTTCGAGAGGATGTCGAGGACGGCGGCCGCGCCGTCGCCGACGGCGATGGCGGCCTGCCACTTCGTGTCGCGGCCCATCGCGCCGGTCGCGTAGACGCCGTCGACGGACGTCTGCATGTCGACGTTCACGTCGACGACGTCCTCGTCGGTGAACGCGCAGCCGAGGTCCTCGGCGAGGTCGCGGTTGCCACCGGTCGCGAGGACGACGTAGTCGGCCTCGTACTCGCCGTCCGCGGTCGTCACCGCGAACCCGTCGCCGGACTGCTCGACGGCAGTGACTTCCTCGTTGTCGTGGAGGTCGGCGCCGCGGGCCTTCGCCTGCTTCTGCGCGATGTCGACGAAGGTCATCCCGTCGATGGAGCGGACGCCCGGGTAGTTGAAGAGGTGGGCCTTGTGCATCCACGTCTCGTCAGTGTCGAAGACGACAGTGTCGAGGTCGTTCTTGGCGGCGAACTGTGCTGCGGACAGGCCGGCGGGACCGCCGCCGACGACTGCTACGTCTACCATGGGCGTCTGTCGGTGCTGCCGGAGGAAGTAGTTTACCATCCGGTAAAACCCGGCGGGGACTGCCGATTCATCCGCCGCGATACTGCGATGGCGACGCTATCGCCGCTCAGAGCACGAACGGGCCGCGCTGCTGAATCGGCTCGTCGTGGGGGCAGCCGGCGACGGCGACCACACGGAGGTCGGACTCGTCGCGGAGTTCGACCGCGGTCTCGTCCGTGACGGTGAAGACGTCGCCCTCGTCGAACTCGCTGCCGGCGACCGTCCCCGAACCGGAGACGCCGTAGACGAACCCGGTCCACTCCTCGGGCATCGTCCACTCCCAGGCGTCCGACACGCGGACGTCCAGGTACTCCATCGGCGTGTGGAGGGAGAGCGGCGACTCGTCGCCCACGACTGTCGTCACTGTTGCACCCTCGTACTCCTCGGTGGGTAGGTCGGACTGCGTCGCGTCGACGTAGTCGGGGTCGGCGTCCTTCTCCGCGCGCGGGAGGTTCACCCAGAGTTGGAGGCCGTTGCAGCCGCGGTTTCCGGCGGGGAACTCGGAGTGGCGGATGCCGCTCCCGGTCGTGATGCGCATCGCGTCGCCCTCCTCGGCGACGTTGCTGACGCCCAGCGAGTCCTCGTGCTCCATTCCGCCGTCCACCATGTAGGAGACGATTTCGAAGCCGCGGTGGGGGTGCATCGGGAACCCCTGGTCGGGGTCGATGTAGAACCGCTCGAAGAGGACGAACGGGTCGAGGTTCGCGGGGTGGTTGTTCGTCGGGAACGCGCGATTCGAGTTCACGCCCGTCCCGTGTTGGACTCGTTCGCCGGGAACGGGGCCGTCGGGCAATGGCTGGCTGTCGTTGGCGTTCATGCCTCCGCCTTGTTTACCAAGCAGTAAAACACGTTTGATGGGGGCGGCCGTCACTCGTTCCTGGGGCGGCGAATCACCACGCCGACGCGCGCCGGGGAAGGGACTTTCCCCGCGCTCGGCGTAGGTGTCGCATGGGTTCGCGAATTCTCGTTCCGATGGACGACTCCGAGATGGCCGAGTTGGCGCTCGAACACGCGCTCGACGAACACCCGGACGCAGAAATCACGGTGCTACACGTCGTCGGCGGCGGCTCACCGATGATGGGCGAGGCGGCGTCGGTCGCGCTCGCCGACGAGTTCGAGGAGGCCGCAAGAGAGCACGCCGAGGCGGTCTTCGACAACGCACGCCGAATCGCCACCGAGCACGGGCGGGAACTCGACACCGAACTCGCGTTCGGGAGCCCCGCGCGAGTCATCGTGGAGCGGGCTGGCGAGTTCGACGTCGTAGTGATAGGGGCGCACGGCGGAACGCTCTCCGAGCGCCTGTTCTCCGGGAACGTCGCCGAACGGGTGTTCCGTCGGTCGCCCGTCCCGGTGACAACGGTGCGCTAAGCACCGAACTGCCGGACGGTCACGCGACCACTGCGGCTTCGAGCAGTTCCAGGGGATGGCGCACGTCGTAGCCCGTGCCGTGCTCCATCTGCATCGCACAGGTCGGGCACTCCGTCATCCCGGTCTCGCCGTCGGCGGCCTCCATGTGGTCGAACATCTCGTCGCCGATTTTCATGGAGGTCTCGTACTTCTCAGCCTTCCAGCCGTAGGTGCCCGAGATGCCCGAGCAGGAGTCGCCCACGTCCTCGACGCCCACGCCCTCCAGGTCGCCGAACAGTTCGACGGCTTGCCGGTCCAGGCCCTGATTTCGGGCGTGGCAGGGCGCGTGATACGCGAACTCCGCGGCGAGGTCGTCGCCGACGTCGGCATCGGCGAGTTCGTCTTCGAGGTCCTCGTGGATGCGGAGGTACTCCACGGACTCGAACGTGTTCGCGGCGACGTCGTCGATGCCGTCGATGTCGAACAGCTCGGGGTACTCCTGGCGAATCGCCATCGAGCACGACGTACAGGAGGCGATGGCGTCGTAGCCCTCGTCGACGAGGTCCGCGAACGAGGAGACGTTTACTTCGGCGTCGCGGCGCGCGTCGCCGAGCAGACCGTTGGCGAACATCGGAGTGCCCGAGCAGCCCTGCTCCGGGACGACGATTTCGTAGCCGAAGTGCTCGTAGACACGCACGAGCGCCTTCGCCACCTCCGGCGTGTTGTACTCGGCGTAACAGCCGTGGAAGTACGCGACCTGCTTGTCGGCGTCCACGGGTTCACCGCGGCGCTCGCGAGCCTCGCGGGCGCGCTCCTTCGAGCCGGCGGCGCCGCCCTGTGCGGCCCACCACTCCGTGAACGTCTCCGTCGCGAAGTCGGGGAACTCGCGCTCGTCGGTGACGCCGAGCAGTTTCTCGCCGAGCCAGCGCGCCGGCCCGAAGTTCGCCGCGGCGTTCGCGAGCCGCGGCACCTTGCTCGCGAGCCACGCCGACTTGCGGTAGTTCGCGAGCAGCCGATTCCGGACGTACTCCACCGAAAGCGTGCTCATTTCTTCGCTAACGTACTCGCCGCGCGCGGTGTTGTGCATCTGAGAGAGGTTCACGCCCGACGGACACGCGTTGTCGCAGCGCATGCAGTTCGAGCAGTCCATCACCGAATCGTCGACAGTGTGGTCGTCGTCGCGGCGCTTCAGGCGCCACTGCTCGGGCCCCTGGAACTTCGGGCCGGGGAAGTCGTCGTCGACCTCCGCGACCGGACAGTTGGTGTCGCAGGTCGAGCACTTGTAACAGGAGTCCGCGCCCGGGCGCAGGTCGAAGTCGTCGCTGTCGTCGAAGACATCGACGGGCTCGAAGTCCTCGCCGGTGTTCGGTGCCACTGGGTCGAAGTCGGTGGATTGGCTGTCACTCATCGTGTCTCCTCCGCGGCGCGCCGGCCGGCCGCGTAGCCCGTCGCAATCGAGACGCCGCCGCCGGACTTCTCGGCGGCGAAGTCGTAGCCGCCGAGCACGCTCCCGGCGGCCCGCAGGTTCTCGAACTCGGTGCTGCCGTCTGCTGCCTCGGGCCGCAGGCTGTCGTCGGTCGCGACGCCGAACCGCGCGAACGGGTGGTCGCCGAACGCGTCGTCCGCGAACCAGTCGTAGCGGTCGTCGGCGTGCGCGACGTGGCAGTCGAAAATCGGCTCGTAGACGCCCTCACGGTCGGACTCCACGCCCTTCCCGACGAGCCCGCCGGTCGCGAGCACGTACTGGTCGGCGGCGTTCGGGATGCGCGCGCCGTTCTTCTCGACGTACACCTGCTCGATTCGGTCGCCGCCGTCGTAGTCGACGACCGGGTTCCCCGTCTCGATGCTGACGCCCGCCTCGTCGAGCGCGTCGAACAGCGCGTCCTCCAGTCGGAGGCCCGGCAGCGAGGGCGGCCCCATCGGCACCTCGAAGACCGCCGCGCCGAGGTCGTCGGCGAGCGCGGCGCGGACGCCCGCCGCGTCGTCGTCCCCGAGAATCGCCGGGAAGCCGACGCGCGCCTCGCCGTCGAGCTCGGCTTTCACGCGCTCCGCGAGCGCTGCTCGGACTGGCTGGTCGCGGCCGTCGACGGTCACCGTGCCGTCCGTATCGAGGAGCTTGGCGTACCGGGTGATTTTCGCGTCCGCGCGGAGGTCGCCCGGGAATCGAATCGTCGCACCGCGCACCTCGAACGGAACGCCGGCGGCGCCGAGGTGTGCAGCGGCCTGCGGCGCGTCGAAGTCCACCATCGCCTCGAAGCCGACGAGGAGGGTGTCGCGGTCGTCGCTGGCGAGGCCCGCGCTCGCGCCCGCCGGGTAGCGCGCAGTCGGCTTGACGGTGCCGCCGTGGGTCGGCAGCAACGCGTTCGCGTCCGTGTGGTCGCCCCGGTAGTGGGGCGCGGCGTCGTCGAACAATTCTAGCGCTTCCCGGACCGTCTCCATGCCGACGGTCCGGTAGGGGTGCGATTCCGGGAGGTCCGGAATCGCGTCGAAGGGGTCGACGAGCGGGCCGTCCCCGTCGGGCGTGTAGCCAAGCACGTCCACGAGCCCGGAGGCGTGCCGGAGCGTGCTCTGCTTGTAGGAGACCAGCCGGGTGTCGGCGCCCTCCCGTGCCGCGGCCAGCGCGCTCGTGAGACCCGCGAGCCCGCCGCCGACAACGAGGACGTCGGATTCAATCGCCACGGTTCCCCCCGTCCGTTCGGGCCGCTTCGGGACCGCCGTCGAAAGCGGTGAAGTCCACGCTGTCGCCGTCCGCGGGGTCGTTGTCGCGGTTCTGCGTGGTCGCGTGCAGCGCGTAGTTCAGCATCGCTTGCGAGAGCTGTTCGCCCCAAAGCGCGTGGCGCTGTCCCTTCCAGCGCTCCTGCAAGAGGTCGTCCCACGCTCGTCTCGCCGTCGCTTCGTCGTAGCCGGCGTCGCCGTGGAGTTCGCTCGCCATGCGGTGTGCGCAGAAGCCGCCCTGACAGTTCCCCATCGACGCCCGCGTGCGGATGCGGACGGCGTTGAGGTCGGAGCCGGACTGCCCGATTGCGTCCTGCAGTTCGGCGCGCGTGACGCCCTCACACTCGCAAACCACAGGATTCGGATCGTCGGTGGCGAGCACGTCGTCGGCGCGCGAGCCGAGGCGCTCGACGCTGCGCCGGCCGATTGGCGAGCGCAGGCCGAACTCGTCCATGTAGTCGCGGAGCACGGAGAACTCCTCGCTGCCCGGGAGGGGGACGTCCGCGGTCCGGCAGTCGGCGTCGACGTCGAACCGCTCACAGACGTGGTCAGCGACCGATTCGGCCATCATGCGGTAGGTCGTGAACTTCCCGCCGACGACCGTCGTCATCCCGGGGAGGTCGTCGCGGTCGGCGTGGTCCAGCAGGAAGAAGTCTCGCGTGATATCCGTCGGGTCGTCGCTGGCCACGTCCGGGGGCTCGTAGAGCTGGCGGACGCCCCAGACCGAGCGAATCGTCCGGGCCTCCGCGAGCATCGGCACGAGTTCGGAGAGCGTGTCGATGAGTTCGTCGACCTCCCACTGCTCCTCCGGGTAGTCCTCGGGGTCGTCGACCTCCACGTCGGTCGTCCCGAGGATGGCCGTCGTCTCGTGCGGGACGACGATGTCGGCGTCACCCTTCGGCCGGCAGCGGTTGACGACGGTGTCGACCTGCCGGACGTTCGTGACGGTCATCACGCCCTTCGAGGGGCGGACCGCGATGTCGACGCCCGCCATGTCACCGATGCGGCCCGCCCACGCGCCCGCCGCGTTCACGATGTGGTCCGCCCTGATTTCCTCGGTGCCGCCCTCCGTCCCGTGGACGTGCTTGCCGGGGCCGGAGTCGTGTTCGACTTCGAGGCCGACGACCTCACCGTCCTCGACGAGCAAGTCGGTGACCGTCGAGTGCGTCTCGATGCGCGCGCCGTGTTCCTGCGCGCTGGCGGCGTTCGCGACCACCAGCCGGAACGGGTCGACCGCGCCGTCCGGCACGACAATCGCCTTCTCGACGTCCTTCGCGAGGTGGGGCTCCATCTCCCGGGCTTGTTCGCCGGAGATGACCTCCGCGGGGATGTCGCAGGCCTCGCAGCCGCGGAGTTTTTCTTGAAAGTACTCCTCGGAGTCCTCGGGGCGTTTGACGAAGAGGCCGCCGGTCTCTTCGACGCAGTGGCTCGCGATGTCCCGGAGCACGCGGTTCTCCGCGATGCACTCCCGCGCGCTCGCCTGGTCGGCGACGGCGTACCGGCCGCCGCTGTGGAGGAGGCCGTGCATCCGGCCGGTCGTGCCGTGTGTGAGGTTGCCCTGTTCGACGAGCGTCACGTCAAGGCCCCGCATCGAGAGGTCGCGGGCGACTCCGGTGCCCGTCGAACCGCCGCCGACGACGGCGATGTGTGGTACCGATGCCATCTGTGCTCGGGTTCGACACCCACACACTTTATTTTATCGTAGAATCCGACTCTACAGTAAATTTAGCTGCGTTCGGGACAGGAGCCGCCGGGAACGTACCCTGGTTCCGGGGAAGTTTTCAGAACAGCGCGGGCGCTAGACTCGGCATCAGGTGGGAAAGACGGCGTCCGCGGCCGCGCGGAACATCTTTACCACGAATCCCAGACCCACAGTAACGTTTATTATAGTTCGTTCTTATTTACTGGCAGAGTGGCGAAGTCGGTAAACTAATCGGCCGCCACACGGAGCAACCAACCCATGCCAGACACCTACGTCGGCTCGATAGACCAGGGGACGACCGGAACTCGCTTCATGGTCTTCGACCACAGCGGGCAGGTCGTCGCGAACGCCTACGAACAACACGAACAACTCTACCCGGAGCCCGGCTGGGTCGAACACGACCCCGTCGAAATCTGGGAGAACACGAAGGCGGTCGTGACCGAGGGGCTCGACGCTGCCGGCCTCGACGCCTCCCAGCTGGAGGCGCTGGGCATCACGAACCAGCGCGAGACCACCGTCGTGTGGGACGCCGCCAGCGGCAAACCCATCCACAACGCGCTCGTCTGGCAGGACCGCCGCACCACCGACCGCGTCGAGGAACTCGAAGCGAACGGCACCGTCGAGGCGATTCGCGAGAAGACCGGCCTCGAAGCCGACGCGTACTTCTTCGCGACGAAGACTGAGTGGATTCTGGACAACGCCGAACCGCTGAAACTCCAGACCTCCCGCACGCAGGACCTCCGCGACCGCGCCCGCGAGGGCGAACTCCTGATGGGCACTATCGACGCGTGGCTCATCTACAACCTGACCGGGAACCACATCACGGACGTCTCGAACGCCTCCCGGACGATGCTGTACAACATCCGAGACCTGGAGTGGGACGACGACCTGCTTGAGGAGTTCGACGTCCCCGTCGAGATGCTGCCCGAGGTCCGGCCGTCCTCCGACGAGGACCTCTACGGGCACACCGACCCGGACGGCTTCCTCGGGGCCGAGGTCCCCGTCGCGGGCGCGCTCGGCGACCAGCAGGCCGCGCTGTTCGGACAGACCTGTTTCGACGAAGGCGACGCCAAGAACACCTACGGCACCGGCTCGTTCTACCTCATGAACACCGGCAACGAGGCCGTCGAGTCCGACCACGGCCTCCTCACAACCATCGGCTTCCAGCGCTCGGACGAACCCGTCCAGTACGCGCTGGAGGGCTCCATCTTCGTCACGGGGGCCGCCATCGAGTGGCTCGAAGACGTCGACCTCATCAACAACGCCGCCCAGACCGCGGAGCTCGCGCGCTCCGCCGAATCCACCGACGGCGTCTACATGGTTCCGGCGTTCACGGGGCTCGGCGCGCCTCACTGGGACGGGCGCGCTCGCGGTACAATCGTCGGGATGACCCGCGGCACGGAGAAGAAACACATCGTTCGCGCCACACTCGAATCCATCGCCTACCAGACCCGCGACATCGCGGAAGCTATGGAGGCGGACTCGGGCGTCGAAACCACGTCGCTGCGCGTGGACGGCGGCGCGGTGAAGAACAACTTCCTCTGCCAGCTCCAGTCGGACATCATCCAGACTAACATCGTGCGCCCGGAGGTCGACGAGACCACCGCGCTCGGGTCGGCGTACGCCGCCGGCCTCGCGGTCGGCTACTGGGACGACGTCGACGAACTGCGCTCGAACTGGCAGGTCGACCGGCAGTTCGAGCCCGAGATGGCGGAGGCGAAAGCCGACAAGATGTACGGCCGGTGGGATGACGCCGTCGAGCGCTCGCTGAACTGGGCGCAGGAGGACTAACCCATGTACGGGCTTCTCCAGATTCCAGTCATCGGGATGGAAGTCGAGCCGTTCGTCGTCCTCCTGATTACGGCGCTGGCGGGCGGCGCGTTCGGCGCGGCGCTGGGCGCGCTCCCGTCGTTCATCTTCCCGGGGTTCGTCGTCTTCCTCGGGGAAGGCATCGCGAGTCTCGAACGCCAAATCGGCACCATCGACGCGGTCCCGCAGGGCGAAATCGCCACGGGCCTCACGGGCGTCATCGGGTTCGGCGCCATCACGGGCCCGCACATCGCGTTCGCGGGCGGCGTCGCGGCGTCGGCGTACGCGGGCAAGAAGTAGCCCGAGATGGCGCCCGACGGCTGGGACTACCACTTCGGGAAGAACATCTCGTACGCGTTCGGTACGAAACCCGACATCCTCGCGGTCGGCGCGGCGTTCGGCGCGCTCGGGATGCTCGTCGCGCGCGTCCTCGGCGGCCTCGGCGCGCCGACTGACGGCATCGCAGTGTCAGTCGTGCTGACCGCGCTGGTCGCGCGCGTCGTCTTCGGCTACCCGCTCGTCGGCCGTCCCGCGGGGTCGGGCTTCCTCGACATGACGCCGTTCGAGCGCGAGGAGAAGCGCGCGGCGACCGACGGCGGGACCGCGAGCGCGCGGCTGGCGACCGAGCCGTGGCTCCCCCACCAGTACCGCTGGTCGGGCGTCACCGCAATCGGACTCGTCGGCGGCGTGCTCGCGGGCTACATCTGGCTCGAGACCGGGAGCATCTTCCTGGGCTACGGCATCTCCGCGATGAGCCTCCTCTTCCTCCAGTTGGGCGTCGAGAAGATTCCGGTCACCCACCACATCACGTTGATGGGGGCAGTCGGCGCGGTCGTCGCGCTGCCCGTAGTTGGCAGCGAGGCCGTCGCGTTGCTCGCCGCCGGCGCACTCGGCGCGGCCAGCGGCCTCGTGGGCGAGGTCGCCCAGCGCGTGTTCTACTCGCACTCGGGCACGCACGTCGACCCGCCCGCGATAGCCATCGCCGTCGTGATGTTGGTCGTCGGCGTCCTCTACCTGCTGGGCGTCGTTCCGAACGCGGGGTACCTCGGGCTCTGAACCACACCAACCCCGACCCTTTTTACTACGTGGTCGGTACCGTGGATAACGAACACTCCCCTACGCTATGGACATCGACGCGCGAATAAAGCGCCGACAACGCCGGGACGACGGCCCACGCCTCGTGCAGGACTACGAAGCGCTGGCGCCGGTTACGCACCTCGACGAGCCGTCGGACCGCGGCCCCGTCCTCGAACGGCTACTGGACCACCTCGACCCGGTGTTCGACAGCCGACTGCCGCCGAACGCGTACGTCCACGGGCCGTGCGGCGCGGGGAAGTCCGCGGTCGTGACCGCGCTGTTCGGCCACCTCGAACGGCTGTCCACGCAGACGCAGTCGGTCATCTACACGAGCACGCGCGCGGGGGCGCCGACCGCCCCGGGGTTCGTCTACGTGGACGCGCGCGAGACGAAC
>CAXREU010000167.1:0-11600 GCA_964229715.1 Halobacterium sp. | reverse complement strand
CAGCGGAGCTTCCGGCCGGCCTGCTGGCGCGCGTGGCTGCCGGCTTCCTCGATGTCGCGCAGCGCCGCGACGTCGTCCTCGAGCGCGGGCTGGCGGTAGCGCTCCTCGACCTCGGGCCAGTCGCACATGTGGACGGTGTCGTAGGCGTCGCCGTCAGTGAGGTGCTGGTAGAGTTCGTCCGTCACGAGCGGCGCGTACGGCGCCAGCATCGCGGTCACTTCCAGGAGCGCTCGCTGGAGGGTGGCGTACGCCGCGGTCTTCGACTCGGAGTCGCCCTCCTCCCACATGCGCTCGCGGACGACTTGCACGTAGTACCGGGAGAGGTCGCCCGTGACGAACTCCAGAATCTCCTCGAGAGCCTTGTGCTGCTCGAACTCCTCCCAGTGGTTAGTGGCGTCGGCCTTGACGCGCTGGAGCGTCGACAGCAGCCACTGGTCGACCGTTTCGAGGGCGACGTCGTCGACGGAGACGCCCGCGCCGTCGTCCTCAGAACGCTCCGCGTTCTGATGGGCTGCGGAAGACGACTCCGTCGTCTTCCGACCGCCGCCGAACGGCTCGGGGACGTTCGCGTCGAAGTCGTCCATCGCCATGTACGGCCGCGGGAACCGGAACACGTTCCAGAGGATGTTGAGGTCCCGCTGCATGTTCTCGGTCTCGTCCCACGAGAACCGCATGTCCTTGCCCTGCGGACTCACCGACAGCAGGAACAGGCGCATCGGGTCCGCGCCGTACTCCTCGATGACCTCGTTGGGCTCGATGGTGATGCCCTTCGACTTGGACATCCCGCGGCCGTCGGGCATGTTCGCGTACCCGTGCATGAGCACCTCGTCGTAGGGTACCTCGCCCATCGCCGCCGTACCCATGCCGAGCTGCGACCAGAACCAGCCGCGGGTCTGGTCGTGGGCTTCCATGATGAGGTCTGCGGGCCACAGCTCCTCGAAGGCCTCCTCCTCTTCGGGGTAGTTCAGGGTGCCCCACGACGCCACCGAGGAGTCCAGCCAGACGTCGAAGACGTCCGGGACGCGCGTGTACGTCGTCCCATCCTGGGTGATGGTGAGGTCGTCGACGGTGTCCTTGTGGAGGTCGACGGTCTCGGGGTCGACCTCCTGGTCGGCGAGCTCCGCGAGCTCCTCGCGGGTGCCGACGACGAGCACGTCGTCCATGTCGCCGCTCCAGTCCTCGGGTACCCAGATGGGCACCGGGATACCCCAGTAGCGCTGCCGGCTGACGTTCCAGTCCGGCGCGTCCTCCACGAAGTCGCGGAAGCGGTTGTCGCGGGCCCACTGCGGGTGCCACTCCGAGTCCTCCATGTTCTCCAGGAGCTCGTCTTTGACGTCCGTGATGGTGATGAACCACTGGTCGGTGACGATTTGGATGATGCCCGTGTCGCAGCGCCAGCAGTGTCCGTAGGAGTGTGTCACCGTCTCCTTGGCGAGCAGCGACCCCTTCCGGGAGAGGTCCTCGATGATGCCCTCGTTGGCGTCCCGGACGAACTGACCTTCGTACTTGCCACCTTCGTCGGTGTAGACGCCGTCCTCGCCGACCGGACAGAACACCGGCAGGCCGAGCTCCTCGCCGCGCTCGAAGTCCTCCTCACCGTGGCCGGGAGCGGAGTGGACGAGGCCCGTGCGGTCGGCCTCCACCCAGTCGCCGTGGGAGACCGCGTGCGTGCCGTCGGCGTCCACGGGGTTCGCGGGCACTTCCTCGGCGAGCGGCGGCGTGTACGCCCAGCCGAGCATGTGGCTGCCGAGGAACGACTCCTCGACCTCGTAGTCGTCGTACCGGCCCGCCGTCAACACGTCCTCGACGCACTCCTCGGCGAGATAGAGCACGTCCTCCTCGACGAGTTCCTCGCCGTCGGGCGTCGTCGTCGTGTTCGTCGCGCGCACCTTCTGGTAGGTGCCTTCCTCGTCGACGGCGACGTACTCGTTGGCGGGAATCGTCCACGGCGTCGTCGTCCACACGACCAGCGACCCCTCGCGGTCGTCGAGGTCGAAGGTCACGTAGATGGAGGGGTCCTCGACGTCGTCGTACTCCACTTCGTTGTTCGCGATGGCGGTCTCGCAGCGGGGACACTGGCTGATGGAGCGTTTCCCGCGCTCGACGAGGTCGCGCTCGTGCACGCGGTCGAACGCCCACCACGCCGCCTCCATGTACGACGGGTCGACGGTCTTGTAGGGGTTCTCCCAGTCCATCCAGACGCCGAAGCTCTGGAAGTCCGACTGCAGGCCCTCGAGGTTCCGGTCGGCGAACTCCTTGCAGGCGTCGATGAAGTTCTGCTCGCCGTACTCCTCGATGTCCTTCTTCGACTCGAAGCCGAGTTCCTCCTCGACTTTCGTCTCGATGGGGAGCCCGTGCATGTCGTAGCCCGGGCGGTCCGTGACGTCGTAGCCCTGCATCCGGTGGTAGCGGATGTAGGCGTCCTTCAGGGTCTTGTTCCACGTCGTCCCCATGTGCGCGGCGCCGGACGTGTACGGCGGCCCGTCGACGAAGAAGAAGTCCTCGCCGTCGGCGCGGTGCTGTTTGGCCTGCTCGTAGGCGTCGACGTCGTCCCAGTAGTCGAACACCCGGTCCTCGACGTCCTCGGGGTCGTACTGGTCGGGTACGTCGGCGAATCGGCTCATGGCGTACCCGTCTCGCTCGCACCTAAAAGGGTAATCGGTTGTACAGTCGGCTCCGGGTTACGCGCCGCCGCTGCCGACTCGCGCCCGCACCTTGTCCGTGAACAGCATCGTCCCGGCCGCGATGGCGACGACGCCCATGACCGCCAGCCACGCGCCGAGGACCAGCTCGCCGCTGCCGAGCGAGGCGACGCTGCGGAGCTCGGCGAGCAGGCCGGTCCCCACGAGTCCCGCGCCGAGCACCGCGTACGCGAGGGTCACGGCGACGTCGAACAGTTCCGCGAAGTTGCTGAGCATGCCCGGCCGTAGCCAGCCGGCGCTCATAGCCCTTCTGTTCGAGACAGAAGGCTTAGTAGCGACGACACGCGTGCTCGGCGTATGGGACGGTACGGCAACCTCAACTACTCGTCGCTCGTGAAACGCTCCACGCTGGCGAGCTTCGCGCTGTTCGTCGTCGGCGCGCTCGGCCTCTTCCTCGGCGGCAGTTCGCTGCCCGGCTGGGAGCACGCGCTGTTCTTCGACGCGGAAGTTCTCGGTGTACTCGGCATCGTCGTCTGCCCGCTCGTCTTCGGTGTTCTGCTCCCGCTCACGGAGTAGCGTGGCCGAGTACGTCGCCGGCCTCCGCGCCGCGTTCGCCGCCGCACGCCGTCAGGACTAACACCAGCTACGCCGTCCCGTCACGCATGTCCGACGCCTTCGCCGTCCTCGACGACGCCGACATTCGCGGGGAGTCCACGTTCACGCTCGACGCCGAGCACGCCACCGTCGCGTTCGGCTCCCACGACGACCCGCCCGGCGACCCCGCCGCCGTCGACGCCACGCCCGAGGAAGCTACGCGCGTGCTCGGGACGCCGTACCTCCTCGCGCAGTTCGAGGCCGTCGTCCGCGAAGCGCTCCGCGGCTACCTCCCCGATGGAACGGGCGTCGTCGACCGCGGCGCGTCGGTCTCGCACCTTGCGCCCGTCGCAGTCGGCCGCGACGTCGACGTGTCCGTGTCGCTCGTCGGCGTCGACCGCCCGGACCTCTCGTTCGCGTGTCGCGCCGAGCGCGACGACGGCGCGTCCGTGGCTACCGGCGACCTCACGCTGCGCGTCGTCGACCGCGACCAGTTCCGCGACAGCGTCGCCGGCCGCTGACCTGCGAGTAGGCTTTTAATCGAGGCCCGTGTTGGGCCGCGTATGGCCGACGACTGCATCTTCTGTCAGATTGTCGATGGAGAGATTCCCGCGCGCGTCGTTTACGAGGACGCCGACGTGCTCGCGTTTCTCGACGCGAACCCGCTGGCGGCCGGGCACACGCTCGTCATCCCCAAGGACCACCACGAGACGCTCGGCGACGTCCCGCCGGAGAGCGGCGAGATGATGTTCGCGGCGCTGCACTACCTCACGCCAATCGTCGAGGCCGTCGTGGATGCCGACGGCAGCAACGTCGCGTTCAACAACGGCGAAGCCGCCGGCCAGGAGGTCCCGCACGTACACGGCCACATTATCCCGCGCTTCGACGACGACGGCGGCCGGCCGGTCCACGCCGTCGCCGGCGAGCGCCCCGACCTCTCGGACGACGAACTCGACGACATCGCGGACAGCATCGCCGACAGCGCCGGCGAAGAGTAACCCACAGAAACACAAATTTTAGTGCCAGTAAGTGGGGAAACTACTGGCATGCAGCCACGAACTGCCGCGCTCGTCGGCGTCGCCGGCTGCGCCGGCACCACCCGCATCGCCGTCGAGACTGCTGCCGTGCTCGCGCGCGACGGCGCCAGCGTCGGCGTCTTCGACGCCGCGTTCGCCACGCAAGGGCTCGCGCAGTACGTCGACGGCCGCATCGACACCGACGCTACCTCGCTCCTCACCGACCCGGACGCCGACCTCGCGGCGGCGCGCCACGACCTCGCACCGGACGCACCCGGCACCGTCGCAGCCTATCCGGCGTTCGCGCCGTTCGCGCGCATCGCCGACGCCAAAGCACGAAGCGCCGCAGAGCGCCTCGACTCCCGGCTCGCCGAACTCACCGCCGTTCACGACTTCGTGCTCGTGGACACGCCGCCGGTCGCCGCGAATCAGGCGGTTGCCGCCGTCACGAGCACGGACCGCGTCACCGCCGTCCTCCCACCCGGCGACCGCGGCGTCGACAGCCTCCAGCGTGCCCGCGGCCGCCTCGCCGACGTCGGTACGGCGTTCGACCTCGCGGTCGCCAACCGCGTCGAGGACGCGCCGCCGGACGCCGACCACGCGATTCCCGAGCACGCCGAAATCGGGATTCCGGAGACGCCGACCGCGCTCGCGGGCGACGGCGCGTTCACCGCACAGATTGCAGCGTTCGCCGAGGTGCTGTTCGAGACGAGCGTGGCCGTCGACGTCGAAGACGAGTCGTTACTCGACACCGCACGACAGAAACTCTCCTAACTACGCGTCGGGGAGCGTCGCTGCGAGGGCGTCCCGCTTCTCTACCATCGCGTCCCGTTCGTTCGACAGCGCGCTCTCGACTGCCTCCGCGGCACCCTCCACTGGCTCGTGGGTTGCGACGAACGCCGCGAGCGCGAACTCCCGCTCGCTCGCACCCGTCAGTTCGAGGGCGTCCGCCCGCGAGCACTCCGCGGCAAGCCAGTCGTCGAGCATCTCGCGCTGGAGCGGGGAGAACGGCGACAGCCCCTCGAAGCCGAGCCGGTGGAGCGTCTTCGCCGCAGTCGTCGGGGCGACACCTGCTTCCTCGGCGGCGTCGCCGACGCTCGCGCCACCCGCGTACGTCTCCGCCATCGTCGCCGCTGCGTCCGCGGACACCGGGAGGTCGTCGTCGAACGCAGCGAGCCGCGACGCCAGCGACTCGGTCGTCCGGTCGACGCTTGCGACCCCGCGCTCGCGCTGGCGCGTGGTCACCGTCACCCCCTCCGCGATGTCCGCCAGTCCCATACGATTCGATTTCGCCTTCCGACACTTAAAATTTCGAGTTGGATCGGACGTTATCTGACCGCTCGTCGTGAGGAGCATACCGGTCACCGGTACGCTCTCGTCGGCTGGAACGGCCGAATATGGGGGTTTCGACCTGCGTTTAAATACTGCTTCCGCGCCTACGTTCAGATGTGATGAGTCAGTCAGTGACCTGCCCCGAGTGTCAGGGTGCCGTCCGGCAGCGTGCGACCGAACGCGTCTGTACCGACTGCGGCCTCGTCGTCTCCGAGGACCGCATCGACCGCGGCCCCGAATGGCGCAGTTTCGCCGACGACGACACCAACCCCGAGCGGACGGGTGCGCCGCTCACGCGTGCCCGCCACGACCGCGGCCTCTCCACGGAAATCGGCCGTTCGACGCGCGTGAAGGGGCGCAAGCGCCGTCGCCTGAAGCGGATGCGCCGCCAGCACAAGCGCGCGTCCATCCCGTCGAAAGCCGACCGCAATCAGGTGTACGGATTCACCGAGATTCGCCGGCTCGTCGGCAAGCTCGACCTCCCGCGGAGCGTCCGCGACCAGGCGTGCGCGCTGTTCGACTCCGCGCAGAACGAGAGCCTGCTCCGCGGGCGCTCCATCGAGGGGTTCGCCGCCGCAGGCGTCTACGCGGTCTGCCGGACGAACGCGCTCTCGCGCACGCTGGGCGAAGTTGAGGCCGTCGCCCGTGCGGACGAGAGCGAGCTCTCAGCGGCGTACGACGCAATGAACCGCGAACTCGGCCTCCCCACGGGCCCCATCGACCCGCGCGACTACCTGCCGCGCTACGCCACCGAACTCGACCTCCCGCAAGCGGTCGAGCGCGCCGCCAGTGAGTACGTCGAGGAAGCCGAATCACGGAACCTCGTCTCCGGGCGCAACCCCAGCGGCGTCGCCGCGGCCTGCCTCTACACCGCTGCCTGCGACCACGACGAACCGCTCACGCAAGCCGACGCCGCCGACGTCGCCGACGTGACGCCAGTCACGCTCCGGTCGACGTACTACGACCTCCAGGAGTAGCGCTACGTCGTCTCCCGTACTTGCTCTGCTAGTTCCCGGAATCCCGCCGTCGCCTTCGCTTCCTCACCGACTGCCGCGACTGGTCGTCCCGCGTCCATCGCCGCCCCCACCGCACCGTCTTCGGGAATCGCGACAACCGGCGCGCCGAGCGCGTTCGCCACCTCGTCGCTGGCGTCGCTCGCCCGGTTGTACGCGACAGCCGCGAGCCCGGCGTCCAGTTCGACGGCCAGCGACCGCGCGCGGAGCGCGTCCGCCAGCGCTGCCCTGTCGGGCGTCGTCACGAGCACGCAGGCATCCGCGACCAGCAGCGGCAGGCCGACGTCCGCGCGCAAGCCGGCGGGACAGTCCACCACTACGTCGCCGTACGTGTCCGCGACGACGTGCAGCGCGTCCACCAATCGTCGCGGATCGCCCTCGCGAGCGCCCGCGAGCGTTCGCCCGCACGGCAGTATCGAAACAGCGTCCGACTCGCGGACCGCTTCGACGGCGTCCGCGCGCCCCGCGAGCACGTCGTGGAGGTCCGGGCCGCGGCCCGCCGGCACGTCCGCCATCCCGAGGTCCGCGTCCACGAGCACCGCGTCCAGCTCCGCCGCGAGGTTGAGCGCGATCGTCGTCTTTCCGACGCCGCCCTTCCCGCCGCAGACCGCCAGAATCACTCGATGTCCTCCCGGAGCCGGGTCGCGCGCGCCGCCAGCGCCGCGACCCCGTCGCGGTCGGCATCCGTCGTCTCCCCGTCGGTCGCGCGCTCGGCGACGTCGTTCAGCCACTCGCGTACTTCGTTCGGGAGCGCCGTGGCCGGCGGGCTGACGGCGTCTGCCGGCGGTCGCGGGTCGCCGAGGTCCGCCAGCGTCCCCGTCGCGGTCGGTTCGCTCTCGGCCGCGCGCTCGTACCACGCGACTTCGACGGGTGGGTCCGCTGGTTGCGCGGACGTCGCGTAGCCGAGTGGCTTCGCCGCGCCCGCGGCGACGACGCCCTCCCAGCCGCCGTCGTCCCACCCCGGAACGGGGACGCCCTGCTCGCACGGCGGCAACACGGGGCCGTCGCACCGATTCGCGACGCGGACGCGCCGGGCTTGGTTGCCATCGTTGGTCACGCGAACGGCGACCAGCGTCACGCCGCGCCGCCGGTGGACTGCCGTCTCCACCTCCATGGCCGGGAGTGGCCGCGCTCTCAGGCTTAAATTTCCACCAGCACGACCGGCGCGTCGAGTGTGGCCGCCGCTCGCGACGCGTTCGCGAATCCACAATCGACGACCAGCGGCGCGGCCGGGCGCGCGCGGGGGGCGGGCGCCGCGCCCACCACCCAGTCAGGGCCCGTGAATTCGCGCGGGTGGGTTGGTTCGCCCGGCGTCGGGAGCGCGTCGACGGCCCGTCGAAAGGCGTCGGCGGACGCGTCCGTGAGCGCTTGGCGCGCCGCTCGCCGAAGAATGTCCCGGTGGTCAGCGAGGTCGAGTCTCCGCTCGTGGGCGTCCCGGGCGTCGCGCGCCCGCTCCCGGGCCGCCGCCAACTCTTCCTTCGCGGCGTGGTGGTCGGTCTCTCGCGCCGCGAGCTCGCGGGTCGCGTTCTGTAACGCGGCTTCCGCGTCGCTGGCGTCGGTGTCGGCCTCTCGCCGGGCTTCGACGCGGCCGCTCACTCGCGCCACGCGCTCCCGGAGCCGGTCGACGTCGCTGGCCGTTTCGGCGACGCGCTCGCGGACAGCCGCCAGGTCCACGTCGGGAACGTCGATGGCCGCGAGTTCGTCCTCAATAACGTGAATTTCGGCATCGTACTCGGTCGTCGCGCCGCGGGTTCGTGCGGCGGCCGCGACCGCCGCGACGGGTGCGACCGACAGCTTGCGGTGGAGGAAGCCGACGCGCTCGTGGACGGGTTGCGGGCTGGCGCACGCGATTCGGTCGTCGTCAGCGTCGCGGATGGCCGTCACCACGGATTCGGCGGACACGTCGACGTCCCGCAGGTCGACTGCTCGCCCGCGACGTTCGACGCCCGCGAGGTCGACTCTCATAGCTCCTCGTCGGCCATCGACTCGGGGTCGGGGTGGTCGGTCCCCGTCGCGAACTTCGCGTACGGCGTGCTCGCGGCGTCCCGGGACTCGTAGGCGGCAGCGGCGTCCCGCACGTCTTCGGGGACGTCGCTGAACTCGTTCAGGGGCACGGTGCGTTCGACCTGCACGTCGCCGGCGTGTTTCTCCCGGAGGCGGAGCGCGTGGAACGCCGCGAGCTCCGTCTCTGCGAGCAACGCAGCGCGCCCGAACCGCCGCACGATGCAGTCCTCGTGCGTCGAACAGACGTTGCGCAGGCTCTGCCGGGCGGCCTGCGAGTGCGTCGCGACCAACAGCACGACCCGACCCTCGCCGCGGGTGTTAAAATCAGTTTCGAATGCGTGAAATCAATCCGCGGGTTCGACGCGAAACTCGGGGGCGTCGTCGACCCGTGCGGCGACGCGCTCGCGGGCCGTCGCTTCGGAGCCCGCGACGACGACGATTCCCTCGACGCGCGGGTCGCCGGTCGCCCGGTACGCCGACAGGTCGCCGTCGTCGAACTCCGTCGCGTACGTCCGCAGCACGCCGAGTACGCGGTCCTCCACGTCGCCCAGGGCGGCGTCGCCGGCCTCGAAGTCCGCGAGCGCGTCCTCGACGTTCCGCAGCGCCGAAATCCGGTCCATCTAAATCGCCCGCAGGTGGTCCTTGTTCGGCTGGTAGAGCTCGCCCTTCTCCTTGAGCTTCTCTATCTCGTGTTCGGCCTTCGAGGCGTCCATTCCGACCTCCTCGGCGCGGTCGAGCACCTCCTCGATTGGTGCGCCCTCGTCGAACTCGTCCTCGATTTCCTTGATGATGGCTTTCACGTTCTTCACGCGGTCGCGCTGGGTCTTCGAGCGCCCGGTTTCGACGACGTCCGCGTCGTACTCGCCGGTCTCGGGGTCGACGCCGATGTCCTGGAGACACGAGCGCACGATTTCGATGACGCGCTCGGCGTCCTCGACCTCCACGGTGTCCGAGAGCCGGACGCGCGCGGACGCCTCGCCGAGCCGCACCAGCGCTTCGAGCTGGCGCGCAGTCACCGGTACGGGTGCGTCCTCGCCTTGGCCCTCCGCGCGGAGGTCCACGTAGAACTCCTCGATGGCCTCGCGGGCCTCGTCGGTCATCGTCGGGTAGCAGTTCCGCCGCGAGTACGCGATGTACTTCCGGAGCAGTGACGCGTCGATGGCGGGCGCGACCGTCCCCGTCTCGGCGTCAACCTCCTCCTCGGTGTGGTTCGCGCTCGCGAGCTGTTCCTGTTGGGTGTTGAGCTCGCCGGCGTAGTTCGTCTGGAGGATGTGCTGGGCGAGCTTCGCGTCCTCCTCCGGGTCGGGCTCGTCGGTCACCGTGAAGATGAGGTCGAACCGAGAGATGAGGGCGGGTTCGAGGTCGATTTGCTCGCCGATGGGCTCGTACTGGTCGAAGCGGCCGTACTTCGGGTTCGCCGCGCCCAGCAGCGAACAGCGCGCCTTCAGCGTGGCGTTGATGCCCGCCTTCGAAATCGAAATCTTCTGCTGCTCGAGCGCCTCGTGCATCGCCGAGCGGTCGTCCGCGGCCATCTTATCGAGTTCGTCCACCGCCGCGACGCCCTGGTCGGCCAGCACGAGCGCACCGGCTTCCAGCGTCCACTGCTGGCCGTCACCGAAGTCGTCCCGTACCGCGGCCGCCGTCAGCCCCGCGGAACTGGAGCCTTTCCCGGAGGTGTAGACGGAGCGCGGCGCGATATTTTGGACGTACGAAATTAAGGCCGATTTGCCAGTGCCGGGATCCCCGATGAGTAGCATGTGGAGGTCGCCGCGGATGCGGGACTCGTCGGGGAGGTGTTTGGTGACGCCGGAGAACAGCTGGAGAATCATCGCGAGCTTGGCCTGGCGGTGGCCGTAGATGGAGGGCGCCATCGAGTCGACCATCTGCTCGTAGATGTTCTCGCGGTTCGAGATTTCGACGATCTGTTGTTTGTCCTCCTCGGTGATGTTCATCTCGTCGAACTCCTCGTCCTCGATGACGACTGACGTCCCCTCCATGTAGAGGTCGAAGCCGGGGGATTCGTTGCTCCCCTCGCTCTGGTCGAGGCGGAGCACGCCGGTGACGGTGACGTGGTCGCCGGGCGTCACTTCGCCCGTGATGTCGTCGGCGACGTGCACGTCGATGCTCTGCGGGGTCTCGCCGCCCGCCAGGCCCTCGGGGGACTCCTGGATGCGGAGTTTCTGGGAGTCGACGAACTCCGAGCGCTCGGGGTCGAGCTTGAACGGCCCCTGGCGCTCGCAGCTCTCGCACTGGTAGGGCTCCTGGAAGCCGGCGTCGCCCTGGGGGACTTCGGTTTCGGCGCCGCAGCGCTGGCAGACGAACACCGCGCGCTCGATTTTCGGGCGCACGTCCGTCGCCTTCCGCACCATCCCCTGCACGCTGACGAGCGTGTTGAGGTGTTCGGCGCGAATCGCGCGAATCTCGGTGTGCTCGTCGAGGCCGAACACGCGGACGTGGGCCTGTCCGAGGCTGACGTCCACGGGGAGGTCGTAGAGGCGCAGGGCTTCCTCGGCGGCCTCCCGGAGGTCGTCGGGGTGGTTGATGTAGTCGTCGGCCAGGTCGGGGTCCATCTGGTAGAGGTCCCGCCAGTCGAGGTGGAGGGATTTGGACTCGCGGGGGTACTTGCGCGCGAGCTCCGCGACGTCGTCGCTGTAGTACCGGCGGTAGAACTCCTCGAACCTGTCGACGAGTTCCTGGTTTGCGGCCTGGGCCATTCTGTCCACGATAGGTAACGCGTGCTCGCCTAAGAAGGTTCGCAAACCGTGGTGGAAGTGGTCCGTGCCCGAACAGCTATGCCGCCCCGCCGAGAACCCCCGACAACTCCGGAGTCGTCTGATGACAGGACTGCTATTTGCTGGCTACGTTGCGATATTTGGTGTGTCGGCACTCGCGTGCGTCGCGGGGCTGTCGCGGGTCGCGCACGTCGAAGACCCGGACACGCGCCGCGGGCTCGCCGCGCTGCTCGTGACCAGCGGCGGCGGGGCGGCCGCCCCCGCGGG
>CAXREU010000166.1:0-10447 GCA_964229715.1 Halobacterium sp. | reverse complement strand
ACGAGGCCGTCCAGATTCACGGCGGCTACGGCTACACCACTGACTTCGACGTCGAGCGGTTCTACCGTGACTCCAAAATTACGACCATCTACGAGGGCACTTCCGAGATTCAGAAGGAGGTCATCGCGCGCGGCCTGCTGGACTGAGCGGCCGCACGACCTTTGGGCCAGCGCGCCGACGCCCCGGACATGACTGACACCGAGGACTGGCAGCGCGACGTCGTCGAACCCGTGTTGCGGGTGCTCCACCAGGCGGGCGTCGCCGTCACCGCGGACGTGGTCGCGATGAACCTCGACGCGGTGCTCGACGACGCGCCGACCGCCGTCGAGGTGGACGCCGCGCTCGCGGAACTGGACGAGGACAACTTCGTGCGGACGTTCGCGGGTACCGACGACTACTACGTGATTACGGACCGCGGCAGCGGCCACGTCAGCAACGAACTCGACGAGGAGGGGTTCGGGTTCGTCGACTGACCCACCGAAGTTTCTAACCCCCGTGACGACCTACGCGGAGTCGTGACTGACTACGAGGCAGTGGTCTACGACCTCGACGGAACGCTCGTCCGGCTCGCAGTCGACTGGGCGGTCGTCGAACGCGAGGTCGCCGCGCGGCTCCGCGAAGCGGGCGTCGACCCGAGCGCGTACGACATGTGGGAGATGCTGGACGCCGCCGAGGACGCGGGCATCGGCGGTGACGTTCACGAGCTCATCGCGAGCCACGAGCGCGACGGCGCGACCCGCGCGGAGCGACTACCGGGCGCGGACGAACTTGCGAACCTCGGCGTCCCCGCCGCCGTCTGCTCGTTGAACGCAGAGGACGCGTGCCGCACCGCGCTGGAGCGCCACGGCCTCCTCGATTCGTTCCGCGTGGTCGCGGGTCGGGACACGGTGCCCGCGCGCAAGCCCGACCCGCGGGCGCTGACATGGGTGTTAGACGAACTCGGCGTCGCGCCCGAGAACGCGCTGTTCGTGGGTGATTCGGCCTCGGACGAAGTGACTGCCGAGCGCGCGGGCACGTCGTTCCGCTGGGCGTAACTACTCCTCGACGTTCCGGCGCGCGTACCAGTACGTCGCCAGCGCCGTCAGCAGCCAGACGACCGCGCCGACGCGCACCGCGAACGACACCCGGGACGCCCACGTCGGGAGCGTGTAGAACAGCGAGAGAACGACCACGGTGGGCGCGCCGACCACGATGGTGAGCACGAACGTCGTCTGCATCACCCAACCGTAGTCGACGCCCTCCGGGTCGGTCTCCTCCTGTAGCTCCGGCACACGCGAGAGCACGGCGGCCCCCGGCATAACTTCCCCGTTGTGCGGCGCCGGTTCGCGTACGTTTATCACGACGCCGGCGCGACCACGGAGTATGCCGACCGTCCGAGACGTCCGCCGGAACGCGGGCGACGAGCCGATAACGATGCTGACCGCGTACGACGCGCCGACCGCCAGCGTCGTCGACGACGCGGGGGTCGACGTGATTCTCGTCGGCGACAGCATGGGCAACGCGAAGCTCGGCTACGACACCACGCTCCCCGTGACTGTCGACGAAGTCGCGAGCGCGACCGGCGCGGTCTCCCGGGTCACCGAGGACGCCGTCGTCGTCGCGGACATGCCGTTTCTGAGCTTCGGCGTCGAAGATGGCGAGAGCATCGAGCACTGCGGCCGCATGCTGAAGGAGGCGAACGCCGATGCGGTGAAACTCGAATCCGGCCCGCACACGGTCGAACTCACGAACCGGCTGACGGACCTCGGGATTCCCGTGATGGCTCACCTCGGGCTGACGCCCCAGCACGTCAACCAACTGGGCGGCTACTTCCGGCAGGGCACCGACCAGAGCGCCGCCGAACAGATGCTTGACCTCGCGCGCGAGCACGAGGACGCGGGCGCGTTCTCGCTCGTGCTCGAACACGTCCCCGCGAACGTCGCCAGCGACGTCACTGACGCCCTCGACATCCCCACTATCGGCATCGGTGCGGGCCCGGATACGGACGGCCAGGTGCTCGTCGTGGACGACGCAATCGGGCTCTCCGAGCGCGGTCCGCCGTTCGCCGAGCAGTTCGGCGACGTCAGAGCGGAGATGGAGAACGCCGTCGAGGGCTACGTCGACGCCGTCGAGTCAGGTGAGTTCCCCAGCGAGGAGCACAGCCACGTCGAGGAAGACATCGAAGACTTGTATTAGAGCGCTCGCTCGTCGAGGAACGACGTGAGTTCGTCGTTGAACGCCTCCGGAGCTTCCAGCATCGCGAGGTGGGCGGCGTCGTCGACGGTCGTCCACGCCCCGTCTTGCACGTGTTCTGCGACGTACTCGTGGTACTGTGGGGGCGTGAGGCGGTCGTACTCGCCCGTGAGCGCGAACAGCGGCGTCTCGATTTCATCGAGGCGGTCGCGGACGTCGAAAGTGTGACAAGAGACGAAGTCGCGTTCGACGACTTCGCGGCCGGCTTCGCGCATCGCGTCCTTCGAGAAGGCGAGTTCGCGCTCGCTGGGGTCGTGGAAGAGCATGTCCTCGCGGTGGAGGAACTCGACGGCGCGGGTGAAGCCGTCGCCCTCGCCGGCCAGCCAGTCGCGGAGTTCGTCGAGCACCGAGAGCTTCGCACCGGAGCCCGCGAGCACGAGCGCGTCGGCGTCAAAGTCCGTGTCCAAAGCAGCAGTGAGGGCGACGGCACCGCCGAGGCTGTTCCCGACGAGCACGTCGGCGTCCACCTCGTCGGCGACTGCGCGGACGTCCGCGACGTACGCGGCGAGCGTCTCGGGGCCGGACTCGGTGTCGACGTCGTCGCTCTCGCCGTGGCCGCTGAGGTCGAGGGCAGCGACGGGGCGCTCGCCGGATAGGCGGGCGAGCTGTGCCTTCCAGACCACGTGCGTGCCGCCGCTGCCGTGGACGCAGAGCAGCGGCGTCCCGCTGCCACCGCGGTCCTCGATGCGGTAGGCGGTCGCGCGGCCGTCGTGAGTGACCGTCTGCATGGTTCCGGCGAGGACGACCAGCGCCAAAACACCTACGGAGGTGTGAACCGCAATTCTACCTGTAGCGATATCACCGAACCGTCCCCCACCGACCGCCGGTAACTTTATAAGTGTGGACTGATAACTTTACGTTAGTCAAATGAACCCGAAATCCTTCACCGAGCAACTCGACGCGCCGGCCCGACGGTTCGACTACGGCGACGAAACCGTCCTCGTCGCGGACCTCGGGGTCGCCGACGACGCGGTCTCCATCGACGTCGTCGACGGCAGCGTCATCCTCGTCGTCGAAACCGACGAGGAACCCAACCAGCACGAGTTCGACGTGCCCACGGGCACGGTCTCGAAAGCGCTTATCAACCACGGCGTCGTCACCGTCGAGGTGGAACGATGAAACTCACGGTCAAGCCGCTCAAGCAGAAGGACGCAGGCCGTGGACTGGCCGCCATCGACCGCGCGGCGATGGACGAACTCGACCTCGAGAACGGCGACTACGTCGTCCTCAACAGCGACCAGGGGCGCGCCGTCGCCCGCGTCTGGCCGGGCTACCCCGAAGACGAGGGCGAGGGTATCGTCCGCATCGACGGTCGCCTCCGTCAGCAGGCCGACGTCGGCATCGACGACCGCGTCGCCGTCGAACCCGCGGACATCAAGCCCGCGACCGCCGTCACGGTCGCACTCCCGCAGAACCTCCGCGTTCGCGGCGACATCACGCCGATGGTGCGCGACCGCCTGAGCGGCCGCCCCGTCACCACTGGCCAGACCATCCCCATCTCCTTCGGTTTCGGCGGAATGAGCACGGTCTCCGGCCAGCAGATTCCCGTCAAAATCGCTGACACGGACCCCGACGGCACGGTCGTCGTGAGCAACGACACCGACATTCAGGTCTCCGAGCAGCCCGCCGAGGAAATCGCCGCGGGCGCTTCTGCCGGCGAAGGCGGCGACAGCACGCCGAACGTCGCCTACGAGGACATCGGCGGCCTCGACCGCGAACTCGAACAGGTCCGTGAGATGATTGAACTGCCGATGCGCCACCCCGAGCTGTTCCAGCAACTCGGCATCGAGCCGCCGAAAGGCGTGCTCCTCCACGGGCCGCCGGGCACCGGGAAGACGCTCATCGCGAAGGCCGTCGCCAACGAAATCGACGCGCACTTCCAGACAATTTCGGGCCCGGAAATCATGTCGAAGTACTACGGGGAGAGCGAGGAGAAGCTCCGCGAAGTCTTCGACGAGGCCGAGGAGAACGCCCCCGCCATCGTCTTCATCGACGAAATCGACTCCATCGCGCCCAAGCGCGGCGAGACCCAGGGTGACGTCGAACGCCGCGTCGTCGCTCAGCTGTTGAGCCTCATGGACGGCCTCGAAGAGCGCGGCGACGTCACGGTCATCGCGGCGACCAACCGCGTCGACGCCATCGACCCCGCGCTCCGCCGCGGCGGCCGCTTCGACCGCGAAATCGAAATCGGCGTCACCGAAAAGGAGGGTCGCAAGGAGATTCTTCAGGTCCACACGCGCGGCATGCCTCTCGCCGACGAAATCGACCTCGACGCGTTCGCCGAATCCACGCACGGCTTCGTCGGCGCCGACATCGAGAGCCTCGCGAAGGAAGCCGCGATGAACGCGCTCCGGCGCGTCCGCCCGGAAATCGACCTCGAAGCCGACGAAATCGACGCCGAACTCCTCGAATCCATCCGCGTCACCGAGAGCGACTTCAAGGCCGCGCTAAAGGGCATCGAGCCCTCCGCGCTCCGCGAAGTGTTCGTCGAAGTCCCGGACGTCACCTGGGACCAGGTCGGCGGCCTCGAGGACACCAAAGAACGCCTCCGCGAGACTATCCAGTGGCCGCTGGACTACCCCGAGGTCTTCGAATCCATGGACCTCGAATCCGCGAAGGGCGTGCTGCTGTACGGCCCGCCGGGTACCGGGAAGACGCTGCTCGCGAAGGCCGTCGCCAACGAGGCCAACTCGAACTTCATCTCCGTGAAGGGCCCCGAACTCCTCAACAAGTACGTCGGGGAGTCCGAGAAGGGCGTCCGCGAGGTCTTCGAGAAAGCCCGCGCGAACGCCCCCACGGTGGTGTTCTTCGACGAAATCGACTCCATCGCCGGCGAACGCGGCTCCAACATGGGCGATTCCGGCGTCGGCGAACGCGTCGTCAGCCAGCTCCTCACGGAACTGGACGGCATCGAGGAACTCGAGGACGTGGTGGTCGTCGCGACGACGAACCGCCCCGACCTCATCGACAGCGCGCTGCTCCGCCCGGGCCGCCTGGACCGCCACGTCCACGTCCCCGTCCCGGACGAGGACGCCCGCCGCGCCATCCTCGAAGTCCACACTCGGAACAAGCCGCTGGCCGACGACGTCGACCTCGACTACCTCGCCAGCGAGACCGAGAACTTCGTCGGCGCCGACATCGAAGCGCTCGTCCGCGAAGCCACGATGAACGCGACCCGCGAGTTCATCAACTCCGTCGACCCCGAGGAAGCCACCGAATCCGTCGGCAACGTCCGCATCACTGCCGAGCACTTCGAGGAAGCGCTCTCGGACATCACGCCGAGCGTCGACGAAGACGTCCGCGAACAGTACGAAAAACTCGAAGACAAATTCGAGAAAGCAGCCACCCCCGAGGAAGAAGAACCCACGACCCCCGGGGCGTTCCAATAGGACCTTTTTGCAGCGCTCGGCGCGCTTCGCGCGCCGTCGCTTGCAAAAAGCTACGCTAAAAAGCCGTCCTCACCCCCTTCGGAGGTTCGTCGGCCCGCTCGCTCACTGCGTTCGCTCGCGGAAGAAACGCGCGGCTCCGCCGCGCGTATGCTGCTGACTAACACTCATTTCGTCGTTCACTCAGCTTGAGCGACCGCAGCGCTGTTCTTGGTAGAATGCAGTTTCTGCGCTGAGCCGCCGTCAGTCCAGTTTCTCGGCGGCGTCCTTCTCGACGAGCGGCTTCGCGTTCTCCTCGGGCAGGGTCACGATGTCTTCGGCTTCGAGCGTGTACGGGCGTTCGTCCACGCCGAAAATCTCGCCGACGTCGTCGGTCACGCGCACCTTCGTCCGAGCCACGTCCTCGTCAGACTCGGCGCCCGCGTCGACCTCTTCGTCGTCGGCGACGCGTTCGAGGTCCTCGGCGATAGCTTCGGGCGGCTCGGGCTCGGCGGGTACTTGGTCGGCCTCGGAATCGGGGTCGCCAGCGTCCGGGGTCGACTCCTCGTCGGGGTCGTCCAGCCCGCCGCCCATGGCGGCCGCCGCGGACGAATCCTCGGCGGGCTCGGAATCCGACCCGGGCGTCGGGTCCGTCGTCGTCCGGTCCGCGGTGCCACCGAACGGTCCGGCGTCAGAGTTCTCGGGTTCGGCGCTCGTCGGTTCGGCGTCCCCGGCGATGACGTCGAGCACGTGGTTCTTGTTGGACTCGATGCGCTCGACGAGGTCGCCGTACAGCGCGCGCTCCTCGTCGGTGAGGCCTTCGGCGTCGTCGGGCATCCCCGCGGCCGCGAGGCTCGCCTGCTTGACGAGCTTGCCCATGCGGCGCTCGTAGATGGCTTCCGCGACCTGCTCGGCGGTCTCGATCTTGTCCGTGAGCTCCTGGACTTCGGGGTCGCCGAACGGGTCGTCGGCCGCGCTCGCGGCGGCCTCCCGGCGGTCTTTGAGGTCTGCGATGTACGCCGCGACGTCGCCGTAGAACGAGTCCCGAAGCTCCTGGAGGCCGTCGGTCGCGCGCTCGCGGGTCTGGGCCGCCCGTAAGTCTTCGAGGTTCATTGCTTGGCTTTCTCCGCGGTGCCGCGGGCCATCAGGAAGACGCCCGCGTACTCTGGGACCGAGACGACGCCCGGTTGCACCGTAAGCGTTTCCCCGAGCAGTTCCAGTGTGCGCTCCTCTTGAACGTCGACGGTGATGTCGTGGCCGATGAACGTCTCCGGGATGGCGTCCACGAGCGGGTCGAAGTCGGCCAGTTGCTCCCGGGTGAGTCGCTGGACCTGCAGGCCGCTCCCGCCGTGCAGCGTCCCAGGCAGCCGAATCAGGCGGTTCGTGTCCGTCGTCACGGGCTCGTCGATGGGCGCGTTCTCGGCCTCGACGGTCTCCGCGACGTACTTCCGCGCGACCTTGAGGAACGCCGGATGCACATCGACGTTCCCGCGTTTGACGGCCTCGGTGTTGTTCGCGACGGCGTTGTAGATGGCGCGCGCGGACTTCTCGCCGACCCCCTCCATCCCGGAGAGGTACTCGACGGCGTCGTCCTCGCCGCGCTCCAGTAGGTCGTCGGCGAATTCGCCGAGGCGCTCAGTGACCCGACGCCCCCAGCCGCCGTCGGCCGGGAGCACGCGCTTGTTCGTCGGGTTCTTCAGCCCGAGCCCCTCGACGGTCTCCTCGCGCACGAGCGAATCGAGGTCGAGTTCGTTCCCGCGGACGTAGTCCACGATTTCCCGGCGCTGCTCGCGTTCGAGGTCGTGGACGCCCTCGTCGCGGACGTGCACGTGGTAGCCGCGGCCGCCGGAGAACGTCACCGTCAGGTCCTCGAACCCGAAGTCGCGTTCGAGGAAGTCCAACAGCCGGTAGAGCGCGTCCTTGCACTTCGCGAGCATCTGCGCGTACGTGTCCTCGCCGAGCGTCACGCTCGGCAAGTGGTCAGCGTCCAGGTCGAAGACCAAATCCGAGCCTCGCCAGTTCTTCTGCTCCATCGTCGACGCACCCGGCGTCTCGTAGAACCCCGCCGAGAAGTAGACGTGGCGGGGTCGCTCCCGTTCGAGGAACGCCGACGTGTTCCCCAAATCGAGTGTGGACTTGTGCCGGACCATCGTCGTGTCCGGGCCCGACGTCCACGGAATGTACCCCCACTCGCGGTCGTCGGCGCGCGGCGGGAGCTGTACCTCCGAGCGGCGATAGAAGTCGCCGAAGCGTCCCCGGAGATACGCGCGGGTCCGTTCCTCCATAGCGGGAAACGCGTACGCCGACCGCGGGTAAATGCGTGTCGTCTCTCTCGTCTGTGTGATGATGCAGGACGTAGAGCGGACGTTGTTTTCGACGCCCCGAAAGCCCCGAGGCTGTAGACTCGGTGCGCTCTCACGGGTCACTGCGTTCCTCGTTCGAGCGATTCGAGGCCTCCCGTTGGTCGGCCTCGCGCTCGCTGTGCTCCTCGGCCTTCGGCCTGCGGTGCTTGCGTCGCGCGCCTTCGTCTACAGCCTCGCCCCTTTCAATCCGCCCAATTACCGGCTGACCAACCGGCAACGGGTGGACTGAAAGGGGCGGTGCTGTCGCGCTTGCCTGGTCGTCTCGCGGACCACTATCTGCGAGCGTAGCGAGCAGATATGTTCGCGAGCGACCGCGACAGCACCGGGGCTATCGAGAAGACCCCGACGTCGCTGTCGAAGCCGTAGCTAACGAAAAGCGAACTACACAGTCAGACGCGAGAACTACCGTCCACGCAGCAGTTCAGAGATGCGGTCACGGATGCGGGCGCGGTCGCCGAGGCGGAGGTAGTAGGCACCTTCGCCGTCCTCGTAGTAGTTCGAGATTTCGCGTTCGACGCTGAAGCCGAGGTGTTCGTAGAACGAGACCGCTGTCTCGTTGCTCTGGCGGGCGTGGCAGGACGCCTTTCCGGCGTCTTCGGTGACGCGCGCGACGAGTCGTTCGCCGTAGCCTTCGCCGCGGTACTCAGGGGCGACCGCGAGAAACAGGATGTAGCCGTCCGAGCGCGCCGCCGCGAAGCCGACCACGGCGTCGCCGTCCAGGAAGCAGTAGACCGTCGAGCGACGGTAGGCGTTCGCGAAGAAGCCGCGTCGCTGCTTGAGAAGGGCTTCGTCCTCCCGGATGCGCTCTTTGAGGTCCCACGCTTCGTCGAGGTGGTCGTCGCGCCCCGGTGGGACCACACGCTCGTCAACTGTGACGCTCACTGAGAGGGGGTAGCAGGCCAGTGAATATAATTCCACCGTCGGCGGACGCCGAAACCCTTTCACGCCTCGTGGGCGTCTCCGTGAACGATGCTAAGCGGCAGCCGTCCCGACGGCGAGGCGATGCAGCGCGCCAGCGAGTCAGCCTACGACCGCGTCCGGGAAGCCGCGCTCACGGGCGTCACGGTGGTCGTGCCGCTGCTCGTGACGCTGTACGTGCTCTCCATTGCCGTCGGGGTCGTCGACGACCTCCTGGACCCGCTCGCGCAGTTACTGGCGAGCACCAACATCGCGCCGAACGCCTCCGAAGTCATCGTCGACGTCGTCGGCGTGCTCGTGGTGGTCGCGATTACGCTCCTCGTCGGGTTCGCGGCGTCGTTCCGGTCCGGGGAGCGCGTGCTCGCGTACTTCGACGCGGTGCTCGAGCGCATCCTGGGCGTCGGCGCCGTCTACAAGAGCTTCCGGCAGATGAGCGACGTGATGGTCGAGAGCGACGCGGACAACTTTCAGTCCGTGAAGCTCGTGGAGTTCCCCCACCAGGACGCGTACACGCTCGGATTCCTGACGACGGAGACGCCGACCGCGGTGGAGGACGCTGCGGGCCACGAGGAGATGCTGACGCTGTTCCTGCCGCTCGCGCCGAACCCCGTGATGGGCGGCCACCTCACGCACGTCCCGGCGGACCGTGTGATGGACGTCGACATGAGCGTCGAGGAGGGGATGCGCGCAGTAGTGACGATGGGCGTCGCGGTGTCCTCCGACGACGGCGCGACCGATGGGCTCTCCCGGGAGCGACTCGAACGGCTGACTGGCGAGGAGATGGCACCGCCGCAGGCTTCGGAGGAGACGGACTGAGCTACGAACTCAAGGAGCACACGGCCGACGTCGCCGTCGAAGCGACCGCGGACAGCCTCGGCGGCGTGTTCGCGGCGGTCGCTGAAGGGATGGCGGCGGCGATGACCGAGGAGACGCCGGACACCGGCAGTCGGTTCACGTTCGAGGAGCGCGCGGAGAGCCGGGAAGCGCTGCTGTTCGACTATCTCGACCGTCTCATCTACGAGCGCGACGTGCGCAACGTCCTCCCGGTCGACCACGACGCAACGGTCCGCGAAGAAGACGGCGAGTGGGTCGTAGAGGCGAGCGCGCGCGGCGTCCCGCTGAGTGCGGTCCACGCTCGCGACCTGAAAGCGGTCACGTACTCCGAGATGGACCTCTCGGAGCGAGCGGACGAGACTGGTGGCTGGCACGCGTACGTCGTCTTCGACGTCTGACTCGGACTGCCGACCTTTTTGCACTCGCGGCACGTTGACGTTCGTATGTTCACAGGCACGGGTCCCGGTCACGTCGACTACGTCGTCGACGGCGCGCCGACGGTCCGCGCGGTGGAGTTCCTCGTGGAGGTGCTCTCAAACCCGCTGAACGCCGTGCTCCTGCTCGGTGGCGCGCTCGCGGTCGTCGCGGGCATGGTCGCGTACCTCAAGTACAAGCCAGCGGCCGCGGACGTGCGCGCGCTCCGCAACACGCTCGACGAGTACCACGCGTTCCTGCCGTGGATGCTCCGGCTCGCAGTCGGGCTGCCGCTGGTCGGCGCGGGGTTCGCGGGTTACT
>CAXREU010000165.1:0-5283 GCA_964229715.1 Halobacterium sp. | reverse complement strand
AACGCGTGCGGTGCTCACGCTGACACCTCCCCGCGGTTCTCACCACTCGCTCGCTCCGCTCCGGCGCCGTGGCCGACGAACTCCGCGTACTGGTAGTCCGTCCCGCCGACGGTCACGGTGACGTGCTCGCCGCTCTCCGGTGCGTGCACGACGATGTCTGCGTCCTCCCTGCGGTGTTGGGGGAGCCGCCCGCGCTCGAACCTCGCCAGCGCGGCGAGCAGTCGGCGGCGGTGCGGGTCGCCGTGTGCGGGTTCGACGCTCCCGCTGGCGGTCGCCACGCCGACGGCGACGCCCGCGTCGAGGAGGTGGACGGCGACGCTCGCGGTGGCCTCCGCGACGGAGTCCGTGCGCGGGCCGACCGCCTCCGCTGCGACCGTCACGCGGTCGGTCGCGCCTTCGCCAGCGTACTCGGTGACGGCGAACTGGTTCGGGCGCTTCGCCGACGCCTTCCAGTTGATGTCGCGCAGCGGGTCGCCGCGCTCGTACTCGCGGACGCCCGCGAACTGCTCGCGGTCGTCGGTCACGCCCACGTACCCCGACAGCAGCGCCGCCGTGTCGCGGAGCTCATGGACGCGCGGAAACACCGTCACCCGCTCTTGCGTGCCGGCGACGAAGCCGACCGTCCACAGGCCGAACGGGTCGGTCGCGCGCACCGAACACGGGCCGACGGAGCCGACGCCGCGCTCCGCTAACTCGACGTCGTAGGTCAGCGTGCGACCGTCCGTCTCCGCGTCCTGTTCGCTGTCGCCGCGCAGCCCGTCGGAGAGCCGGTCCCGAATCGTCGCCGGGTACGGCCGCGCCGCGTCGACGACCAGTTCGACGGTCCGGCGGTCGCCCTGGTAGCCCTCGCTCGGCGCGGTTCGCTCGGCGCTGGGCTCCGGGAACGTGTGGACGTACAGCCGCGTCACGCCCAGAAGTGCAGCAGTTGGCACGACAACGGCGTTCAGGCTGCGGCCGCCGAACGCGTACCCGAGCACGACGCCGAGCACGGCGACCGCGAGGACCGTCTTCCCGCGGCGCGTGAGCTTCGTCGTCGCCATGCTACTCCACGGCGACCCGCTGGAGCGCTCGCTGCACGAGCGTTCGCGCCGGCTCCCCGCCGAGCGTCCCACCGGCCTCCGCGCGGATGCGGTGTGCGAGCACCGGCTCGGCTTCCGCCTGCACGTCGTCGGGCACCACGTAGTCGCGGCCGTCGAGAACCGCCCGACCCTGCGACGCCCGGAGGAGCGAAATCGAGCCCCGGGGGCTGACGCCGAGCGCGGCGTGGTCGCGGGTGTACCGCGCCAACTCCGTGACGTACTCCTTGACCGGGCGGGTGACCTCCACGGCTCCGGTCGTGGCGCGGGCGCGGCGGAGGTCCTCGACGGACGCCACGGCCTCGATGTCGTCGATAGGGTGACCGCCGACTGCGCGGTCGAGCACGTCGATTTCCTGCTCGCGGCCCGGGTAGCCGAGGCGGAGCTTCTTCATGAAGCGGTCCAGCTCCGCGACCGGAAGCTCGTACGCACGGTCGCGCTCGACGGCGTTCTGGGTCGCGACCACCACAAACGGGTCCGGGAGCGCGCGCGTCTCCCCGTCCGCGGTCACCTGCGCCTCCTCCATCGCCTCCAGCAGCGACGACTGGGTCTTGGGGGGCGCGCGGTTGATTTCGTCCGCGAGCAGCACGTTCGCGAACACCGGCCCGGGCTGGAACTCGAACTCCCGGGTCTTCTCGTTGAACACGTTCACGCCCGTGACGTCGGTCGGCAGCAGGTCCGGCGTGAACTGGACGCGCCGGAAGTCGCCGTCGAACGAACGCGCGACTGCCCGCGCGAGCATCGTCTTCCCGACGCCGGGCACGTCTTCGAGGAGGACGTGGCCGCCGCCGAGGACGGCCGTCAGGACGTGCTCGACGGCGTCGTGCTGGTCGACGATGACCGTCTCGATGTTCTCGACGACGCGGTCTGCGAGGTCACTGGCGTCCGGGACCGACATCGCAGTCGTCGCGCCGCCCCGCGAGTCGGCGACGGTATGTGTATCGTGTGCGTCTGTCATGGTGTGTGGGCGCCGGGCGGCGGTCGTCAGTTGTCGAACGGTAGGAGAGCAGTCACTTGTATGTTTCTCGGTCACACACGACTATGCCGGTTCACGACCAACGCTTGCAGGCCGCACACACGCGCTCGCCGTCGTCCAGCCAGCGGCGGCCCGCGGCCTCACCGCAGGCCTCGCAGACCGACGCGTCGCTCCACGAACTCGTCACCGGCGTGGGGTCGGTCGCGTCGACACTGTCGGACTCGTCTTCCTCCTCGCTCCTGGTTTCCTCGGATGCGAACACGTCGAGCGTGGCGTCGTCGGACACGCTCCCTCCTTCGGCGGCGACTGACATAACCGTCCCGGAGCATCTAAGGCACCGGCTCACACACGGCCGCACATGGTCTGGTTCATCGACAACGCCGTCTCGCTCGCCGAGAACATCCTCACCGCCGCCAGCACGGACCCGCTTTCGGCCGCACTCGTCCTCGTCGGCGGCGCCCTCGTCACGCTCGCCGCCGGCGGCTTCGGCGCGCTCGCGCTCGGCGCGCTCGCCGAAGCACTGGTTCCCGACACCGCCACGCAGCGCCAGCGCCGCCCGCAGTAGCTACACGCCCGCAGCGTCGAACGCGTCCGCGAGCAGCGACACTGCTTTCTCCTGATTCGGTCCGAGCGGCGACGCCGCCACCACGCTGTCGACGTGCTCGCCGACCGCCGCCAACTGCTCGGCCACGTCCTCTGGGTCGCCTGCGATGCAGAACGCCGCCAGCATCCGTTCGGACACCTGCTCGAACGCTGCCGAGAATTCGCCGGCCTCGATGGCGTCGCCGACGTCACTGGCGCGGTCGGGGTCGATGCCGTGGCGCTCCAGCACGGGCGGTGCTGCGCCCGCTGCGATGAACGCGACCGGCGGCCGTGCAGCCTCCAGCGCGGCGCCGGCGTCCTCCGCAATCGAGACCGACGCGAACGCCGCGACGTCCGGCTCCCCCGACACCACGCGGTCGGCTTCGCCCTCCGCGACGCGGTCGGCTGCCCACGAGAGGTCTTTCTCGTGGCTCGCGTTCACCAGTACACCATCCGCGTGCTTGCCCGCCATCCGGAGCATGTGCGGGCCCTGTGCGCCCACGTACACCGGAATCCCGCCGACCTCGTAGTTCAGGCCGGCATCGCGTGCGACGAACGTTCCGTCGTGGTCGACGCGCTCGCCCGCCCACAGGTCCTGTGAGACTTTCATCGCCTCCAGCACGCGGCGGAGCGGCCGGTCGCGCTCCACGCCGAGGTTGCGGAGCGTCGACGCGTCGCCAGCGCCCAACCCCAGAATTGCTCGCCCGTCGCTCACCTCGTCGACGGTCGCGACCTGCGACGCGAGCTTCACGGGGTGCGTGTCGTAGGGGTTCGCCACTCCCGGACCGAGTTGCACTGCCTCCGTGCTGGCGGCGATGCGGTCGAGCGCGACGAACGGGTCGCGGTTGTTGTAATGGCACGACGCGAACACCGCGTCGAACCCAGCCGCTTCGGCTTGCGACGCGAGGGAAGCGACCTCGCTGACGGGAATCTCGGGGGTCAGCTCAATCCCGCGCATACTCCCACCCCCGAAGCGCCTGCCGCACGAAGTCACCCTCGACCTCGCGGTACAGCTCTTCGCTGCCCTCGTGGTCACCGAACTCGAACTCCCGCACCACGACGACGGGTGTGCCGCCGTCGCCCTCCCCGGAGACGAGGTTCGCGGTCGCCGCGAGTTCGTCAACCACGCTCTCGACGGTCACTTCGAGTTCGTGGCCGTCGCGGTCGGTCTCGCCGCGCCAGTCCCGGGATGCGGGCATCCCCGCCCAGCCGAGCGCGACACCGCGCTGGCCGTGCCGGAACGGCCGCCCGGACGTGTCGGTCACGACCACCGCAACGTCCGTATCTAGCCCGTCGCGGATGCGCTCGGCGCTCTCTGTGGGATTTTCGGGGAGCAACAGGAGGTCGGCGCCGCCCGTGTTCGACCGGTCGATGCCGGCGTTCACGCTGACGTGGCCGAACGTCGTCTCCGTCAGCAGGAACGGCGCTTCCATCAGCAAATCCACGGACTCTTCGAGGACGACCTGCGCGAATCGCGGGTCCTTCTGCTCGCCCGTACTCCCGCTCAAGCGAGTCGCAATTTCCCGAGCGCGCGGCCCCGCCGGATAGTCCGACAGCGACGCTGTCCGTCCTTCGGCCTTCGAGACGACCGTGCTGGCGACACAGACGACGTCGCCGTCCGTCAGGTCGGTGCGTTCGGCGACGAGGTCGGCCAGGCTGTCGCCAGAACGCACCTCCGGGAGCTCCGGCACCGCGAACGCGTGCATACTCCCTCTTTGGTGTCCCTCACAAAAGCCTCGGCGGTACCGGACACGTCGGCCGCTCGGCTACGCTCGCACGACGGAGACGTCGACGTCGCTCTCGTCGACGTCTACGGCCAGCATCGTCGCCTCCTCGGCCGGTTCGGCGCCGGTCGCGCTCCCCGGGTTCAGGAGGCGGACGCCGTCGACGGTCTGGTCGGTGAGCTCGTGCGTGTGCCCGGAGATGCCGATGGCGTCCTCGTCGTCACGCTCCTCGCGGACGGCTTGTAGGACGCGGTCCTCGTAGCCGGACAGCGGACCGCTTCCGTGCATGACGACAAACTGCCGGTCCTCGACCCACAGCGTCTCCACTGCCGGCAGTCCAAGCGAGACAGGGTCCATGTTCCCGCGGACGGCTACGAGGTCGCCATCGGCGAGCGATTCGACAGTTTCGTAGGCGGCTTCGCTGTCGAAGTCGCCGGCGTGGACGACGACGTCCGCGTCCTCCAGTTCCTGCTCGACGAACCCCGGAATCTCGGGTTCGCGGGACGGTACATGTGTGTCGCTGACGACTGCGAGACGGTGCATACCCAAGGTTTCGACGGCCAGTCAGAAATACGTTCGAGCCGCCGGACGGGAGTGAAAGGCTCTTCTCCCGGGAGCCCCTACCGTACGCCCGGGCGACGGTGACGAGGAGTTACCCCCTCCGAGCCCCTTGTGACGAGGCCGTTCTCCCGAGTCGCCCGTCTCAGAACTAGTCAGCGACGGCTGTGGCTTGCAGGCGGCGCTCGAGTCCGCGAGCCGGTCCGCCGCCGTTCCGCGTCCGCCGGCCCGCGGCGACTGTCAGGTCACGGGCCGGGTTGGCTCGGCTCTCCTACTTGAACCTACGTAGCCGACGAGCGAGCATTCGCGCGGCGTCGCCGCGCGATTCACTCCACGAGCGAGCGTAGCGCGCGAGTGGTGGCCGACG
>CAXREU010000164.1:0-5942 GCA_964229715.1 Halobacterium sp. | reverse complement strand
CGCCGTCGCACTCACCGTCGCCATCGCGTCCTCGGACACCGCCGCCGGCTTCGCCCGCCCGCGCTCCCGAATCATCACGAAACAGCTGTTCGCGGTCAGCCTCCCGAAAATTGCGGAAGGGACTGTCTCCGCGCTCGCGGAGTTCCCGTTCAACGCCCTGCTGCTATCCTTCGGGACGAACGTCAACGCCGCGTTCCAAATCGGCCGCCGCGTCTACCAGCAGGTCACCGGCCCGCTCTCCCGCGGTTACAACGTCGCCGCGAACGTCGTCGTCGGCCAGGCGCTCGGCGAAGGCGATCCCGAGACCGCGCGCTTCGACGGCTGGGCGGTCGCCGCGCTCGGCGTGCTCACGGTCGGCGTCGTCGGCCTAATCCTCTCGTACTACGCCCGGCCGCTGGTCGCGCTGCTCGCCGACGAACCCGAAACCGTCCGTCACGGCGTCTGGTTCGCCCGCGCGTATGGCCTGAGCGCGCCGTTTCTCGCGGCGTTCGTCGCGCTCTCCGGCGCGCTCCAGGGTGCCAGCGAAACCCGCGTCCCGTTCGTCGCGCGCGCCACCGGCATGCTCGGGTTCCTCGTCGGCTTCTCGTGGCTCGTCGGCCGCACACTCGACTACGGCCCGGTCGCGGCGTACTGGGGCATCGCGCTCTCGAACGTCTGGATGGCGGCCGTCGTCGCCATCGGCTTCTACGCCGGCGGCTGGACGAGCCGCGCGGCATCCATGATGGCGGAACGGAGCGACGCGTAGAAAAACGGCGTTACAGGGCGATTGAGCCTACCGCTCGTCGAGCGGCACGAAGTCGCGATCCTTCTCGCCGACGTAGCGGGCGCGCGGCCGGATGAGGCGGTCGTCCAGGACCTTTTGCGCTGCGCTCCCTGCGGTCGCTGGCAAAAGCTCCGCCAAAAGCACTCCTCGCTTCAGCCGCGCTCGCGATGCTCGCGCGTTAGTCGCTCGTCGGCCCGCTCGCGAAGCGAGCGGAGAGTGAACGGCTTACCGCTCGTCGAGCGGCACGAAGTCGCGGTCCTTCTCGCCGACGTAGCGGGCGCGCGGCCGGATGAGGCGGTTGTCCTCGTACTGTTCGAGCACGTGGGCAATCCAACCGCCGGCGCGGGACATCGCGAAGATGGGCGTATAGATGTCGATGGGGATACCCATCTGGTAGTACGTCGACGCGGAGTAGAAGTCGACGTTCGGCGCGAGGCCCTTCTCCTCTTTGACGTACTCCTCGATGGCGACGCTCATCTCGTACCACTTCGTGTCGCCGGCGGCCTCGCCGAGCTCCTCGCTGCGCTCGCCGAGAATCTTCGCGCGCGGGTCCTTGACGTTGTAGACGCGGTGGCCGAAGCCGGCGACGCGCTCGCCGTTTTCGAGCGCGTCCTCGACCCACTCGACGGGGTCCTTCTCGGACTCGTCGATGGTCTGGAGCATGCGCATGACGTTCGCGTTCGCGCCGCCGTGGAGGCTGCCACCGAGCGTGCCGACGGCCGACGTAATCGCGGAGTGGAGGTCCGCGAGCGTGCTGGACGTGACCAGCGAGGAGAACGTCGACGCGTTCAGCCCGTGGTCGGCGTGGAGCACGAGCGCCTGGTCGAAGACATCCGCGAGCACGTCGTCGGGCTCCTCGTCGTTCAGCATGTAGAGGAAGTTCGCCGCGTGGTCGAGGTCCTCGCGGGGTGCGACGGGGTCATCGCCGTCGCGCAGGCGCGTGAACGCCGCGACGATGGTCGGAATCTTGGCGGTGATGCGCTTGCCCTTCCGGAGGTTCGCCTCGCGGTCGGTGGGGTCGGCGTCGGCGTCCGGGTCGAACGCCGACAGCTCCGAGACTGCCGTGCGCAGCGCCGCCATCGGGTCCTCGTCGGCGGCCGCGAGGTCCGCGACGAGGTCGAACACGTCGTCGTCGAGCTCGCGGTGGGCGGTCATCTCCTCGCTGAACGCTTCAAGTTCCTCCCGGTCGGGGAGGCGGCCGTGCCAGAGCAGGTAGAGGACTTCCTCGTAGCTCGCGCCGCGCGCGAGGTCCTCGATGGTGTACCCGCGGTAGACGAGCTTGCCCTCGTCGCCGTCGATGTAGCTCAGCTCGGACTCCGCGACGAGCACACCTTCCAAACCCTTCTTGAGTTCGTCGGCCATGCGTGTGGGTTCTTGACGGTTCTACCTAATGTGTGTCGGTTTCCTTCACGGTCGTCTACGAAAATATTGCGCAGCCGGACGATTCCCGACTGTTTCGTGTGGGAGAGTGACACGATTCTGGTGGCTATCCCGCACACATCCCCCGACTGACGCGAACGTTTTTCGGGGGCGGGGGCGAATCCGGAGGCATGAGCGGCCGCGTCGAGTACGAGCCCGCGAGCGTGAAAGACCTCCTCGCGGAGATGAAAGACACCGCCGAACTCCTCATCGACCTCTCCTACTCGGCGGTGTTACACGGCAGCGACGACGTGGCGGCGGAAGTCCTCAAACTCGAAGAGCGCATGGACGTCCTCCAGTTGCGCGCGCGGATGAGCCTCCTGATGGCGGCCCGCAACCCCGAGGACGCGGAGACGCTCGCACCCGTGCTGGGCGTCGTCGGCGCTGCGGAGAAGATTAGCGACGCCGCCGGCGACATCGCGAAGGTCGTCCTCGACGACATCCGCGTGCCCGAAGCCATCCGGGCGGCGCTCCCCGAAGCCGTCGAGTCGCTGGTGCGCGCGGAGCTGGCGGCCGACTCCGCGTACGCCGGCCGCACACTACTCGACGTGAACCTCGAGACCGAGACTGGGGTACGCGTGCTTGCGGTCCGGCGCGGCGGCGACTGGCTGCTGAACCCGGACCGCGACACGAAATTCGAGGCAGGCGACGTGCTGTTGCTCCGCGGGCCGGACGAACGCATCGGGGGCGTCTACGAGACGGCGACCGGCGAGGCCTACGAGCCGCCGGCGGTCCCTGAACCGAGCATCGACGACCTCGGGCGCGCCGTCGACTCCGTGGTGACGATGAAGAACATGAGCGAACTCTCCGTCGACCTGGCGTACGGCGCCGTCCTCTTCGACTCGACGGACCTCGCTGCGGAGGTCGTCGAACTGGAGGCCGAAGTGGACGCGCTGAAGTCTCGCTTCGAAGCGTGGACGCTGCGAGCAGCGAGCCGCGTCGAAGACCCGGTGTCGCTGCGCGGCCTCGTCCACATTGCCACGGCGACGGAGGTTATCAGCGACGCCGCGGTCGAAATCAGCGAGGGCGTGCTCCGTGGACTCGACACGCACGTCGTCGTCCAGGAAGCCGTCGAGGAGTCCGACGAGGTCATCGTCCGGGAGACCGTCGAAGCCGGGAGCGCGCTGGACGGCGCGACGCTCGGGGGGGAGGAGGTCGCGACCGAGACCGGGATGCGCGTCATCGCGGTGCGGCGGCCGGACGCGGACGTCGACGAGTGGGTCGTCCAGCCCGGCCCCGAGACGGAAGTGACCGCTGGCGACGTGCTGTTGGCGAAGGGGACGCGCGCGAGCGCCGACCGACTCCGCGACCTCGCGTCGGCGTGAGTCAGTCCAGGATAGCGCGCTCGGCGGCGACCGCGCGGAGCGCGAGGTCCGGCAGCGGCACCGCAAGGTAGTCGCGGCCGTCCGCGTAGCCGGTGACGGCGAGCACCGCGGTGTCAGCCGTCTCGAAGCGCACCTCGAAGCCGACGGGCTCGTCGGTGACGCGTGGCGTCGCGACGCGCGTGTCGACGCCGTTGGCGACGACCCTCCGACGGCATTTCGCGAGCCGCGGTACCTGGTCCGAGTCGACGCCGAGCGCGTCGTACCCGGTCTTGCCGCCCCGTACGCGAGAGAGGAGCCCGCCTGTCTCCGGTGGGTGGACGCCGTGCCGGGCGTACACGTAGCCGTCCTCGCGCCGGACGACGAGACGGGCAGTGCAGTCGGTGCTCGCGAGTTCGACCGAACAGGTGAACGCGTAGCGCTTGTCGGCGTGGCTGGACTCGGCGACGTCGAAGCGCTTCCCGCCCGGCGACTTGTCCGCCCCACGCAGCGGCGCGAGCACGCCAGCGACGACGGCGGACGCCGGGGGCAAGCCCTCGCCTCCGTCCGCGTCGTCGCCCGTGTACGCGGCGAGCCGGGTCGGGAAGTCCGCAGCCATCTTCGAGACGAAACCGCGCCGCCGACAAGAGGTTTTCTTCGGCGAGCCAACTACTCTAGTCGGCGGTAGAGCCGGTAGGCGGCGCCGGCAGTGAAGGCGAACGTCGCGAGCAGGCCGACCGTGAACGCGAGCACGCCGGCCAGCGCGACCAGGTACGGCGTCGAGTACGGCGACCCGCCCGACGCCACGACGAAGAAGTAGTACGTCGCGACGGCGACCAGCAGGCCGACCGCGAACCCGCGTTTCGCCTGCGTCACGACGCCGAGCGCGCGCACGAAGTTGTCGACGCCGGGGCGGTCGGACGCCGCGTCGGCTGGCTGCTCGGACCGCTCGGGCATAGTCGGGAGTTGGCTGTGGCGCGTGAAAACAGCGCCGATTCCGGGACCGAACCGCTCAAGGCCACGCGTGCGTGGGATTACTGTAATGACTACGCTCGGCACGGCGTCCGCGGACCCCGGAGAGTTCGACACCGGTCGGCTCACCGTGGGCGAGATGCGGGACGGCACCGCAATCGGCCTCCCGGTCGCGGTCGTGAACGGCGAACGCGACGGCAAAACCCTCTACCTGCAGGCAGCAAGCGACGGCGACGAACTGAACGGCGTCGGCGTGCTCCGCCGCGTCGTCCCCCAACTCGACCCCGCGAAACTCGCGGGCGAAGTGCGCGTCGTCGGCATCACGAACTTCCACGCGTTCCAGGTCGCGGAACACCGAAACCCCATCGACGACACGAAACTCAATCGTGCGTACCCCGGCAGCACGAACGGCTCCTCCTCCGAGCGCATCGCGCACGCCACGTTCTCCGCCGCCGAGGACGCCGACCTCATCCTCGATCTCCACCAGGGCTCGACCTCCCGGATGATTAACGAGGTGCGCGTGCGCTGCGGCCGCCACCACCGCCTCCACGACGACTGCCTCGAACTCGCGAAGGCGTTCGGCTGCGGGCACGTCCTCGACCAGAAAGGCCCCGAAGGCCAGCTCGCGCGCGTCGGCCCCGCCAACGGCATCCCCACCGTCGACCCCGAACTCGGCGGCGCCGTCGGCTTCGACGAGGAGTCCGTCCAGTACGGCGTCGACGGCGTTTTCAACGTCCTCCGGTACTACGGCTTCCTCGATGGCGACGTCGAAACCGAGCGCCAGACCCGCGCGAAGAACTTCGACCGCTACGGCTCCCCCGTCGGCGGTATCGTCGAGTACAAACAAGACCTCGGCGACGACGTCCGCGCCGGCGACACCCTCTTCGAAGTCACCGACGTCTTCGGCACCCTCAAAGCCACCGTCACCGCCGACAACGACGGCATCTTCTGGCGCTCCCGCCGCCTCCCACAGGTCGCCACCGGCGAGTATGTGTGTTCGGTCGGGACAGACGTGGATTCATTCTAACGCACTTTTTCCAGCGTTCGGCGCGCTCCGCGCGCCTCACTTGCAAAAAATTGCGGAAAAAGCACTCCTCCCTCCAGCCGCGCCCTCCGGGCGCGTTAGTCGGTCGTCGGCCTCCACTCGTTCGCTTCGCTCACTCGTGGAGTGAACCGCTCGCGCCGGCGACTCACGGGTCGCTACGCTCCCCGTTCGCGCAAACCGAGGCGCTACGCGCCTCGCGGCGCTCGCGGATGCTTTTGCTTCCGCCACGCTCAGGTAGCCCGTCCCCGTTCTCGGGAGTATGCTCGAATGCCGTTCCTGCGGTCGAACCTACGAATCCGGACCTGACGAGCCGTGGCGCTGCGAGTGCGGGCACGCGCTGGACTTCGCCGAGCAGCCGCTCCCGGCCAGCGACGAGCCAGACGTCGACCCTCGCGAGGGGCTGGGGGCGTTCGCCGAGTTCCTCCCGATCGGGGCGGAGGTG
>CAXREU010000163.1:0-27321 GCA_964229715.1 Halobacterium sp. | reverse complement strand
CGCGCCGCTGGCGTTGGCGTCCGCGCTCCGGAAGATACAGCGCGCCAGCGAGCCTCGCGGCCTGTTCGCGCCGCTGTCCCGGCGCCGAAATCGGGAAGACGGCATCGAACGGTGGTTCTCCACGCATCCCGCGATGGACGACCGCATCGAGCGGCTCCGCGAACAGGCAGAGGAAGAGGTTGCCGTCAGGCGCCGTCGGTGACGATGCTGGCGACGCGCTCGCGGTCGAACAGCTGTTCGTCGGCGGGAATCTCGGGGTAGTGGTCGCCGTCCTCGTAGTCGGGCCACTCGCCGAAGACGTCGGGGTAGAGCTGTTTGGCGGTCATCTCCAGCTGGAAGAGGTTCATCAGCGGGCCCTGGTAGCGCATCCCGGAGGCGTAGACGCGGTCGTTCTCCAGCGCGGAGAGCCGGCCGCCCGCGTCGCTGTTCCGGAGCTGCTCGCGGACCGACGCCATGTCGTAGTTCGGCGTCGCGCCCCAGAGGTGGAGGATGACGTCGGGGTCGGCGTCGAGCATCGTCTCGTAGCCCACGGTCCCCCAGAGGCTCGACCAGTCCTCGTCGGCGAACGCGTCGTGGGCACCCAGCGGCCGGGTGTCGGCCAGCCAGTAGCCGGGCGTGTTGAGGTGGTACGTGTAGAACGAGCCCTGCGAGTAGGTGACGCGGACCGCCGTCGGGCGGTCTTCCTCGGGCGGGAGGTCGGCTTCGATGGTCGAGATGAGGTCGTCGTGGACCTCGCGGAGCGCCTCGGCGCGTTCGCGTTCCCCGAAGACGTCGGCGACGTGGCCGAACAGCTCCCAGAGCGTGTAGTACTCGTAGGCGTCGCGGTACTGTTCGGGGGCCTGGGCGTGGGTGCCGCTGTAGAAGTTCCCGAAGAACGGGGCGACGTTCGACGTGATGGCCTCGATGTCGTCGACCGCCCAGTTGTCCTGCGTGACGAGGTATGCGGGGTCGAGGAAGTGGACGTCGCTATCGAGGTTGTACAGCTGCTCCTCCTGGATGCCGTCGCCGAACGGGTCCGGGAGTCCTTCCCACTCGAAGGAGACGCCGTCGAGACGCTCGTAGTAGTGGTTCATCGTCGTCCCCGACATCTCGGGGACGTAGAGGGAGTTGACGGCGTCGCCGTGGCCGAGCGCGACGGCCATGTCGGCGTAATGCGGGAACAGCACGAAGACGTTCTCCGGCGGCTGGTCGAAGCTGACCTCGCCGACCGGCGCGAGCGACGCGTTGGTCGAGGTGTCGACGGTCGTGGTGCTCGTCGCGTCCGTGTCCGTGTTCGAGTTCTCGGTCGTGGCGTCGCCGTCACCGCTGTCGGGGCTGGCACAGCCCGCGAGCAGGCCGGCAGCAGCTGCCGCGCTCGCTCCCTTGAGGTACTGTCGTCGCGTGAACGGTCCGCGTTTCTCGCCCATGCGGTTTAGGCGGCCCTAAACAAATATAGGGGTTTGGATTTCGTCCGGACGGCTATATAGTCCTCAGTGGGAATCACTCACAAACGGACGGCTACGCCACCCTCACAGCCGTATATATCACTCATAGTACAGTTCTTATGGTGGAATGTCCTCCGTCCACGTGATGGCGCAGGATTCGACGCGTCTGTCCGAGTACGTATCGCGGCGGAAATTCATCGCAGCGAGCGGCGCAGCCGGCATTGCCGCGGTCGCGGGCTGTTCGAGCGGGGGCGACGGCGACGGCGGCGACACCAGTGAGCCGACCACAGCGGACACCGGCAGCGACCAGGAGACGACTGCCGGCGGGCAGTCCAACGAGATGGACACCAGCGTCCTGACCGCAGACGGCTCTTCGACGGTGTTCCCCATCACGAACACCGGCGGGAGCTACTGGAACTCCAACCCCGAGGCCGGCGACGGCGACTACTGGCCGACCGAGTGGGCCGAGGAGTACGGCACCGACATGCGGCTCGCCGACTACTTCGCCAGCCTCTACGGCTACGAACCCACGGGCGAGCGCTCGAACCCGCCGTTCCGTGCGAGCATCGCGCTCAGCCACTCCGGCACCGGCATCGAGGGCGTCATGGAGGGCCGCGTCGACATCGGGGACGCCAGTGCCTCGGCCGCTGCCGAACTCACGGACGCCGACGAGAGCACGCTGGACAACTTCGTCGACCACGTCGTCGGCGTCGACGGCCAGCCCATCGTCGTCAGCCGCGAAATCGCGGACGCCGGCGTCGAGAGCATCACCATCGAGGAGCTCCGGTCCATCTACCGCGGGGAGCTCACGAACTGGTCCGAGGTCGGAGGTCCCGACCGCGAGATTCTCGCACTCGGCCGTGCAGAGGGCTCCGGGACCGACACCTCGTTCCGCGCGAACGTCTACGGCGACCCGAACGCTCCCATCAGCCCCGACCAGCGCTTCGGGCAGAACCAGCAGCTCCAGCAGGCGATTTCGCAGGCCGACAACGCCATCGCGTACATCGCGCTCGCGTTCGTCGAACCCGACGGCGCGACGCCGCCGCTGGACCTAGTCATCGACGGCACCACGTACTCCTACGGCGACAACCTCGGTGCTGCGGAGTACCCGCTCTCCCGCGACCTGCACGCCTACACCTGGCAGGACACCTCCCGGAAGGAGGCCGCGTTCATCAACTTCCTGCTCAGCGACTTCGGGCAGGAAATCTTCGTCCAGGGCAACGACTACTTCGCGCTTCCCGACGACCGCCTCCAGACCCAGCGCGAGAAGGTCGCCGCGTCGAACTACGAGTAAACACCGGCTGCCGCGGACGGCGCGGCCCTCTCGACACACGATTTATTCCACATGACTCAGTTACTCGGACGAACGCGGGAGTTGCCCACGCGGCTCCGCGCGTCCGTGACTCGGCGCGTCGAAGCGACCAGACAGTGGGCCTACGACTACCGGTCGCGGACCGCGGATGGCGCCATCGCGATGCACGGTGCCATCTTCGCGTCCGTGTTCGCGACGTTCTTGCTATTCCTCGTCGGCTCGGCCTGGACGGCCCTCCCCGTTCTCGCCTTCCTCGCCGTGATGGGCGTCGGCTGGTACCACTACCAGGCCGAGGCCGCGAAGGCGCTGACGTTCCTGACGACCGTCGCGACGGTGTCGATACTCTCACTCATCATCGCGTTCCTGCTGATTCGGTCCGAACCCATCGTCGCCCACATGGGCCTCGACGTCCTCACGCGAATCGAACAACCGCTGTGGACGTCCAACCAGGGCGGCGTCTACTCGCTGACGCCGATGATGGTCGGGACCGCCGTGACGACCGTCATCGCGACGCTCGTCGCCGCTCCGGTCGGCATCGCGGGCGCGGTGTTCGTCAGCGAAATCGCGCCCCGGCGCGTCCGCGAAGTGGTCAAACCCGGCATCGAGCTGATGGCCGGCATCCCCTCGATTACGTACGGGTTCATCGGCCTCACTATCCTCAACCAGTACTTCTACGCGGAGTTCCGGACCCCGACGATTGGGACGTACTTCGCGGCCGGCCTGATGATTGGCATCATGGCGCTCCCGACGGTCGTCACCGTCGCCGAGGACGCGCTGAACGCCGTCCCCGAGTCCATCAAGAGCGGTGCGCTCGCGATGGGGTCGACGCCGTGGCAGACCACCAAGAGCGTCACCATCCCCGCAGGGCTGTCCGGAGTCTCTGCCGGTGTTCTGCTCGGCGTCGGCCGTGCGATGGGTGAGACGATGGCTGCGACCGTGATGCTCACGCACACGAAGGGGTTCCCGTCGCCGGTGTTCGACGTGTTCTCGAGCTACGGCGAGACCCTCACGACGGTCATCGCTTTCGAGGGCGGGAATGCCAGCGGCATCCACATGAGCGCGCTGTTCGCGGGCGGCGTCGTGCTGTTCGCGATGGTGATGCTGTTGAGCGTCGGCTCCCAGTACGTCGAGTGGCGGATGCACCAGAAACTCGGGGGTGAGCGCTGATGAGCAGCGTCACGCGCAACCGCCTCGTCGCCGGCGACTCGACGATGAGCGTCCTCGTCGCCCGCGGCGTGCTCGCCGCGTCCGCGCTGGCGTTCTTCGCATCCTGGCTCGTGCTCTTCCAGTGGGTCAACGAGACCGCACTCGTCGCCGGCGTCCACGTGCTGAAGCTCCTCGGCGTCGCGCTCGTCGCCGCTGGCGTCGGCCTCACCGTCGTCGGCGGCGGCTCCCGGCTCGAATACTTCGAGAGCACGCCGTCGTCGAGCGCCGGCCTCCCGGTCGGCTTCATCTTCGGGCTGCTCTGGGCGGTTCTCGGCGGCCTGGTCGCCACGCGACTGCTCGGGAACGCGCTCGTGCTGTGGCTCCCCGTTGCCGCCGTGTTCGGCGTTGCCGGCCTCCTCGCGTCGGTGCTCCCGCGTGAGGACGTCGGGTCGACAGTCCCTGTCGCCGCGATTCTCGTGTTGCTCGGCGGCTACGTTGCCGTCGGCGGTATCAACGCCGGCTGGACGTGGGCACCGTCGTGGTCGTCGGCAGTGTTCCCCGGCAGCGAGCTCGTACCACTGCTCGTCGTCTTCGCCGCGCTGCTGAGCGCGTGGAGCGCCGCGAAAGCCAGGGAAGGCTTCGGCGCGGAGGGTCGCCAGGCGGGCGCGTACTACCTCGTCGGCTCGGTCGTCTTCGCCATGCTCGGCGTGCTCGCGCTCCTCCTCGCGTTTATCGTCAAGAACGGCCTCGAAACCATGCTCACGCGCACGAGCCTGACGGGCGGCCACCTCACGCTCCCGTTCGTCGGTGTTGACGTGCCGTGGGCGGAGTTCCCGTTCCTGATGAACCAGACCGGCGGCCTCTTCGTGGAGGTGCCCGGCGTCCTCCCCGCCGTGATGGGGACGCTGTGGCTCGTGTTCGGCGCAGTCCTGTTCGCCGTTCCGCTCGGCATCGGGGCCGCCGTCTTCCTCACCGAGTACGCCGAACGCGGCCGGTTCACGCAGGTCGTCGAGGTCGCGACCAACGGCCTCTGGAGCACCCCGAGCATCGTGTTCGGGCTGTTCGGTTTGGCGTTCCTCGTGCCGCGCATCAGTGGCGGGAACTCCATTTTCGTCGGCCAGCTCGTGCTCGGCTTCATGCTGTTGCCGCTCGTGCTCATCACGAGCCGCGAAGCCATCCTCGCGGTGCCTGACGCGCACCGCGACGCCAGCGCCGCTCTCGGCGTGACGAAGTGGCAGACCATTCGCAGCGTCGTGCTCCCGGCCGCGATGCCCGGCACTATCACCGGCGTCATCCTCGGCGTCGGCCGCATCGCCGGCGAGACCGCACCGCTCTTGTTGGTGTTCGGCGGGTCGCCGTACCCCAGCAGCTACCCGAACGTCCTCGGGAGCTTCCAGTTCAGCGCCCAGCCGCCGTTCGTCACCAACGACGCGCTGCTGTCGCCCGCGAGCGCGCTCCCCTACCAGCTGTACTCCACGATAACCGCGGGCGTGTTCCCCAAGGAGATTTTCACCAACACCGAGTTCGGCTGGGGGACCGCGCTTGTCCTGCTGCTCGTCGTCGTCGGCCTCTACGCCATCGGCGTCGGCAGCCGCCTCTACTTCCGGAGGAAACTACACCATGAGTAACACCGAATCAGTTCAGGAGCCCAGCGAGCCCGCACAGCAACTGACCACTACCGGCGAGAGCGACGAGCGCGTCCGCGACGAGTGGACCGAGTACGACTTCGCCGGCGACGCCAAGCTCGCCGTCGAGGACCTCGACGTCTACTACGGGGACGAGCAAGCGCTTCAGAGCGTCTCCCTGGACGTCCCCGAGGAGAGCGTCACCGCGCTCATCGGCCCCTCCGGCTGCGGGAAGTCGACGTTCCTGCGGTGTCTGAACCGCATGAACGACCGCGTGAAAAGTGCCCGCATCGACGGGTCGGTGCAACTCGACGGCGAGGAGATTTACACCGACGGCGTGAACCTCGTGGAACTCCGCAAGCGCATCGGCATGGTGTTCCAGGAGCCCAACCCGTTCCCGAAGTCCATCCGGGACAACATCTCCTACGGGCCCCGCAAGCACGGCGACCTCGACACCGGCCTACTCGCGCGCGTGCTCGGCCAGGACGACCGCGAGCAGGAAGCCGACCTCGTCGAGCGCGCACTCCGGCGCGCGGCGCTGTGGAACGAAGTCGAAGACCGCCTCGACGACAACGCGCTCGGGCTCTCGGGCGGCCAGCAACAGCGGCTCTGCATCGCCCGCGCGCTCGCCGTCGACCCCGACGTCATCCTGATGGACGAACCCGCGTCGGCGCTCGACCCGATTGCCACCGCGAAAATCGAGGACCTCATCGAGGAGCTCGCCGAGGACTACACGGTCGTCGTCGTCACGCACAACATGCAGCAGGCCGCCCGCATCAGCGACCAGACCGCGGTCTTCCTCACGGGCGGGGAACTCGTCGAGTACGGCGACACCGACCAAATCTTCGAGAGCCCCGAGAGCCAGCGCGTCGAGGACTACATCACCGGCAAGTTCGGGTGATTCTCGTGCCACGCGAGGAGTTCCAGCAGTCCCTCGACGACCTCCGTGCCAGCGTCCACGAGATGGGGGACCTCGTATTGGGGCGCCTCGACGACGGCCTCGACGCCCTTGAACACGGTGACGACGAGCTCGCGCGGACGGTCATCCACGGCGACGACGTCGTCAACGAGCGCTACCTCCAGTTGGAGAGCGAGTGCATCGATCTGTTCGCGCTCCAGCAGCCCGTTGCCGGCGACCTGCGCTTGGTCGCTGCGTCGTTCAAGATTCTCACCGACCTCGAACGCATCGGCGACCTCGCGACGAACTTCGGGCGGTACGCGCTCGCGGCCGACGACGCCCGCCACGTGGACGTGGACTTCGTCGACGTCGGCCGCGACGCCCGTACGCTCGTCGCGGACGCCCTCGACGCGTACGCCACCGACAACGGCGACGCCTGCTCCGAAATCGCCGAACGGGACGAGGAGGTCGACGCGCTCTGCCAGGCCGCCAGCGAGCGCGTCGTCCGCGACCTCATCGAACGCGAAGCCGGCGACGGCCCCTGGCAGACTGAAGCGCTGATGGACGACGTCTCGCGGCTGCTGTTGACGATTCGGGACGTCGAACGCGTCGCCGACCACGGCGTCAACGTCGCCGCGCGCACGCTGTACGCCGTCGAGAGCGACCCGGAACTCGTCTACTGACGCCCCGTCTTCCAGCGGTCACCACTCCGTCTCCACCTCGCGTAAGTCGCCTGCTGCCACAGCTGTCCCAGGGCCACGCCCAGCAGTCGTCGCGCGTTCACTCGGTCGTAACGCCGCGCGCGAGGCAACTGCTATGTATCCCCACGCTGATGACGAATGCGATGACGCGCGTACGGGTGAACGACGAGTGAGACCGCGACCCCGCCGCATCGAGGCGAGTACCAGGGCCGCAGCATGACGCTCGGCGGCAACGTGCTCACGGTCGGCGTGCTCTTGGCTGCCTTCGGCGCGTGTGCGCTCGCGGTACAGTCCCTGTCGGTTCGTTACGGGACGATTACGAGCTCCGCCGCGGAAGCGCTCGTCGTGGTCCTCGCCGTGAACGTCCTCGTCCTCGTTCCCGCGGCGTTCCTTCTGGGAACCCCGACCGAGGAGGTGACGCGGGACTCGGTCGCGGCGTTCACCGCGGCGGGACTCGTCGGCACCATGGTCGGGCGGGCGATGCACTACGAGGGCATCAAGCGAATCGGGTCCAGCCGCGCGGAACCAATCAAGGCCTCACAGCCGCTCCACGCGTCGCTCGTCGCCGTACTCGTGCTCGGCGAGGTCGTCACGACGGGCCACCTCGTCTCGATGGTCGCCATCGTCGTCGGCGTCGGGGTGATTACGTACGAACACAGCCGTACCGACGGTGGAAGCAGCGCGGGCTACGTCGGACTGGCGTTCCCGCTCGCAGCGGCGTTCTTCTTCGGCATCGAGCCGACGCTCGCGAAAGTGGGCTTCGGCGAAGGCACAGGCGTGCTCACCGGCCTCGCCGTGAAGACGGTCAGCGCCGGCGTCGGCTTCCTCGCGTACCTCTGGTGGACGCGCGGGCTTCCCGACCTCCGGACGGTCGACCGGCACGAACTCCCGTGGCTCGTCGCCGCCGGCGTCGCGAACACGCTGTTCCTCCTCGGGTACTACGGCGCACTCGAACTCGAGCCGGTCTCGCTCGTCGTTCCGCTCGTACAGTCCAGCCCGCTCGTCGTCATCCTGCTCTCCGTGCTGTTCGTCAGCGACGACCTCGAACGAATCACGTGGCGGCTCGCTGCTGGCGCACTCGTCGCCGTCGGCGGGGCAATCGGCGTGACGCTGCTCGGGTGACCGAGAGCGCTCCAACTGTCGGTCAGGACGTGGCGGCCGCTCTCGGGCGAGTTGAGAAAATGGAGTGAATAGCGCGTCGCTCAGTCGCCGCCGCCGAACATCTCCCGCATCATCGGGTGCATCTCCATCATCTGCTCTTCGGCAATCTCCTCGTAGAGCTTGTAGGTGATGGAAATGGTCAGCAGCAGGCCCGTCCCAGTGACGTTGCCGATGGTGCCAAGCATGTTCGCCAGCACCGCCAGCAGCCCGACGAGCGCGCCGCCGAGCACGGTCACCTGCGGGATGTAGCGCTCGAGGACCTTCTCGATGACCCCGAGGTTCTTCCGGAATCCGGGAATCTGCATCCCCGAGTTCTGAATCTGTTTCGCAGTGGCCTTCGGACCCATGTCCGTCGTCTCCACCCAGAAGATGGCGAAGACGGCGCCGCCGACAATCATGAACGTCAGGTCGACCCCGATGCGAATCATGATTTGCCACGGCTCGATGGTTGCGGGCGTGCCGCCCAGCCACCACATCCAGCTCTCGCGGCTGTAAATCGGCGAGAGGTAGTAGAACAGCCCGCCGATGGCGGTGCCGTCCTGGTAGACCCCCAGCCACGACGGGATGCCCGTCGTCGAGTTCAGGAGCTGGCCGAGGAACTGGATGTTCGCCTGCAGCGCACGAACGAGAATCATCGGCAGGACGCTCGCGTAGATGAGCTTCACGGGGAACCGACCGCGCGCGCCTTTCACGCGTGCGTGGCTCAGCGGAATCTCGACGCGAACGCTCTCGGCGTACACGACGGTGACGTAGATGAGCAGCGTCGTGAACACGCCGAGGATGCCGCCCTGGATGAGCAGGAACGAGATGCCGTCCATCGAGAGCAGCGGCGGGATGTTCGAGACGTTACCCAGCGCCAGCGAAATCCAGTTCGGGATGAGTCCCTGGTCCGGGAACTGCCCCTCCCAGAAGATGAACCCGCCGACGAGGCTCTGGCTCACGCCCGCCACGATGAACAGGCCGATACCGGAGCCGACGCCCCACTTCGAGATGACCTCGTCCATGAACAACAGGAGAATGCCACCGGCGGCAATCTGGGCGAACAACAGCACCTGCACGCCCAGCGAACCGACGCCGAGCGACTGCGCGAGCGCGTCGCTCGGCTGCAGGAAGTTCCCGAAGAACACCATCGGGATACCCGTCAGGAACACCATCACGATGACCAGCATCTTCTGGAGCCCCTGGTAGATTGCCTGGTCGCGGGGGTCGTTCGTGTCCAGGCCCAGCAGGTTCGCCCCGCCGAGCAGCTGGAGAACGATGCTCCCCGTGACGATGGGGCCGATGCCGAGCTGGAGCACTGTACCCTGACCACCGGCGAGCAGGCTCCGGAACTGTCCGAAGAGGTCCTGGCTCGCGCCGGTGTCCAGCCCCCAGAGCGTGACGTTCGTCAGGAAGAAGTACAGGACGAGCACGCCGGCCGTCCAGTACATCTTGCGGCGGAACGGCACGTGTCCTTCCGGACGCTGGACTGCGGGCATCCGCGTGAGAACCGGTGCGGCAGTCTCCTTCCATCCCATGGGTTACTCCTCGCTGTCCTCGGTACCGCGCTCGGAGACGACGACGTCGCCGCCCTCGCTCTCGATGAGTTCGACGGCGCCCGCGGAGAACGCGTCCGCCGTCACTTCGAGCTGTTCGTGGACCTGTCCGCCACCGAGCACTTTCACAACGTCGGCCTCCCAGCCGTCCTCGGCGACGTCACGAGCGTCGACGCGGTAGCCGAACTCCGTCTCCTCGGCGACCCCGTCCGCGGCGAGCAACGCGATGTCCTCGTCGAGCTTCTGGACGGAGACCTCGCGCACGTCACGGTCGGTCTTCTCCGGGCGCTTGAAGCCGGACTTGCCGACGTCCTCGTAGTTGTGTTGTTCGTGCTTCTTGCGACCCGCGCGACCGCGGCCACCACGGTTACCGGCACCACGCCGGTTCTTGTGTGTGCCGCCGCCGTGCGTGCGGGAACCGCGTTGTCGTCGTTTCTTGCTCGTCATAGTTAGTGCATGTCGGTGAGGAGGTCGTCTATCTCCTCGGTGCTGTGTTTGCCGAGCTGGCCGCCATCACTGACCGGCTTCTTGATGCCGTCGTGGCCGCCACGCGGCGGGTGCAGACGGAGCGCCGGCGCCAGACCGGCATCGCGGAGCGTCGTCTCCTCGTCGAGGAGCGCGCCCGCGAGGTCGGCGACGTCGTCGTACTCCGTGTTCTCGGCGACCCACTCGTCGTCGATGTCCGCCGAGCCCGTCTCGGGCTCGCCGCGGGCTTCGATGAGGTCGACAAGCACGTCTTCGCTCGGTTCGCCGAACGCGACGAAGTCGTTGACCTTCGCGACCATCCCCTTGTACGCGTCCGTCTCGGGGACGAGCGCGCAGTGGTTGACGCTGTGGATGTTCAGCATCTCGAACGTGTCGACGACGTCCTCGCTGATGTTGACCTCGCCGCGCAGTTGGACGACTGCCTGCATCACTCAATCACCTCACGCTGCTCGTGGGCGTGTTGGGGGACGCGGGCTTCCGCGGTCTTCCGGAGCGCGTTGAACGTCGCCTTCGCGAAGTTCACGGTCGTCCGGGTCTTCCCCGAGGAGCGCGTCCACACGTCCTCGATACCTGCGAGGTCGAGGACGTGGCGCACGGTCTCGCCGCCCGCGAGGCCGAGGCCACGCGGCGCGGGAATCAGTTCGACCTCGACGCTCCCGGCCTGCCCGGTCGTCTTGAGTGCGACGGTGTGGGGGCGCCCACAGCCACACTCCCAGGACCCACAGCCGCGGGAGACGTCGATGATGTTCAGTTTCGCGACCTCAATCGCCTTCTGGATGGCGCCGCCGACCTGGTCGTCGCGGCCCTCCGCGTAGCCGACGTAGCCGTCGCGGTTGCCGACGACGACCACGCAACGGAACTTCACGCGTCGACCGGAGTCGGTCATGCGCTGGACCATGTTGATGTCCAGCACTTCGTCGTCGAGTCCCGGCAGCAGGTTGTCGACGATCTCCGGCTCCTTGAGCGGGAGTCCGCTGTCGAGGGCGTCGGACATCGAGTCGATGTCGCCGTCCTTGACGAGGCGACCCAGGCGAGTCTTCGGTTCCCAGGTGTCGTTGTAGCTCATTCGTTGTCCTCCATGATGGCCTCCCGCACCTCGTCGAAGTGCTCGGGAAGCTCTGTTGCGTCGAACTCGCCGCCGTACAGCGGCTCGTCGAGGGACTCAGCGTACTCTGCGATGTGCTCGCCGCGCGTCCGCGACCAGTCCGCGAAGACTGCGTCGTTGTGCGGGACGTCCAGGCCGGCGTCGATTGTGCCCTCCTGAACTGCGAACACCTTCGAACCCGGGGTCGCGGTGTTGAGGCCGATGTCGAGCACGCCCTCGTCCGCGTCCGTGTCCTGCGCGCGCACTCCGGCGAGCAGCCCCGTCAGGTACGCCGCCGGCAGGTTCCCCGTGGGAGCCTCCCAGCCGTACGCTTCGAGGTCGCTGGAGTGTGCGCTCGCAATCGTTTCGTCGCCGTCGGGGCCGGTCGCGACCAGCTGCGCCGTGACGTGCTTGTTGCTCTTCCGAGCAACGAGCCGAGGTTTCCCTGACTTCAGGAGGCGCAACCTCTGATGGTAGTCGGTCCGGACCTCGCGGCGGCGCCGCATCGGTACCTTATATCGTGGTCCTGTCGCCATTAGCTATCACCGTAGTGTTCTTCGACGTATTTCTGGAGGCGTCGGACGCTGTCGAACTCGCCACCGTTGGCGAGGTTGTACAGCTCCCGGTACTGACTCTGGGTAATCTCACCCTCGTCGCGGAGTTCCCGGAGCGTCCGCCGCTGCGCGCGAATCCGGCCCATGTACGACTGCTTCTCGTTCTCACGAGCGCCCGACTTCCCTTTGCGGGAACCCGGCCCCTTCTGGTGGCCGTAGGCCTTCTTCTCGTCGCGCTCGCGTGCGCGACCGCGCGAATTTCCGTGCTTTTCCTCTGCCGCAATCGTTCCTTCGTCGACGAGCTCGCGGATGTCCTCTCGGGTAATCGCGTCCGCGATTTCGGCCTGTGCCTCGGGGTCGAACCAGACGCGGTTCTTCCCGACATCGAGGACGTCGGCCGCGAGTCGCTTCTGTGCGCTCAGGTCGCTCATTGGTCAACCTCCACTTCGACGTAGGTCGGATTCAGGACGCGGATGCCCGCTTCTTCGGCCTGCTCCTCGATGCGTTCGCGCTTGCGTGCGCCAACCTTCGAGGCGATACGGGCGGCTTCCGTGTCCGGGTCGATGTCGTCGAGGTCGTCCGTGTTGTGCACGAGAACGTCCTCAAAGCCGCTGGGGTGCTTGCCGCGGATTGCTTCCGGCGTCCGGAAGCCAGCCTCGACGGTGTCACCCTTGCCCTTCACGCCGCGGCGCTGCTTGGACAGCTGGCCGCGCGGGCGACGCCACGACTTCGGCGTCCGCTTTTTCTTGTGGTAGTCCTGCCGGTTGAACTGCGGCTTGCCCTCGCGACGGCGCTTGTTCAACAAGCGCTGCTCGTCGTCGCTGAGCTCCGGCGTCTTCTCGGTGAGGCCGCGGGGACGGAGCTCCGTCTCCACTTCCTCCTCGGCTTCCTCTTCTTCGGGTGCGGCTTCCTCGACTTCGGCTTCGGTCTCCTCTTCGACTTCGAGACCGCCGACGTCGGCTTTGATGCGCGCTGCGAGCGCGTTGCCGACACCGGAGACGTCCGCGAGTTCGCTCTGGCTCGCTGCCCGCATGTCCTCGACGGACTCGTAGCCGGCCTCGCGGAGCGCTTCCGCCTTCGAGGGGCCGACGCCCGAGATGTCTTCCAGCGTCTCTGGCGTGTCGTTGTTCTCTTCTGCCATCTATCAGGCACCTCCCTTCGTAGGTTTCTCGACGATGTACACGCCGTCCTGGAACACGCGCGTGTCCTTGTCGGTGACGCGCGTGAGCTGTTCGATGTCGGCCGCCGTCTGGCCGACGTCCTCGATACTCGGGCCGTTGAGCGTCACTTCCTCGCCATCGACAGAGACCTCGGTGTCGCCGCGGACGGGCGTCCGTCGCGGTGCCTTCTCGCCGAGGAAGTTCTGGATGACGACTTCGTCGCCCTCGACTTCCACTTGCATCGGGAAGTGAGAGTAGTGCACTTCGAGCTGGTACTCCCAGCCCTCGGTGACGCCGTGGAACATGTTCTCCACGTGGCTCTCGAACGTACCAACTGTCGAGAGCGTCTTCGCGTCGTCGACGTCGCTGGTCACGACGACGGCGCCATCCTCGACGGAGACGCTGACGTCCGGATACCAGAGGCGGCGCGACACGGACCCTTCGGGGCCTTCGACGGTGAGGTCGAGGTGGTCGACCTCCGCCGTCACGTCGTCCGGAATTTCGATTTCGACTCGTGCCATGATTAGTATACGTACGCTATCACTTGGCCACCGATGCCCTGCTCGCGGGCCTCGTAGTGGCTCATGATGCCGTGGCTCGTCGTAACGACGAGCGCGCCGTAGTCACGAGCCGGGAGGTAGCGCTTCTCCCACTTCTCGTAACCGTCGGCTGCCACGGAGTACCGTGGGTTCACGGGGCCACACTCGTTGATGGCACCTTTCAGTTCGACCTCGAACTTGCCGGCCTTCCCGTCGTCGACGAACTCGAAGCCGTCGATGTACCCGCGGTCGTAGAAGACCTCGAGGACGGAGCCGACCATGTTGGAGGCGGGCTCTACTGTGTGCGTGAGGTGTCCGACGCTCTCGGCGTTGTCGATGCCGGAGACTGCGTCGGAGAGGGGGTCGTTTGCCGTCATTGTTAGCTGTACTTCTTGAAGCCCATCGAACGGGCAATCTCTCGGAAGCACTGTCGACAGAGCCAGATGTCGTACTTGCCGACGAGGCCCTGCTTGCGGCCACAGCGCCGGCACTCGTGTGTCTGGCCAGTCTCTTCTGCTTGTTCGCTCTCGCTCTCGCTCATTCGTTGACCTCCACGTCGAAGTTCGCTTCGAGGAACGCGACTGCGTCCTCGGGGTTGAGTCGGTGGTTCGACGGAATCTGCCGGCTGACCTGGTCGCGCTTCGCGACCCGGTAACCCGGGCGCACGAGGTTCACGGTCACGTCGAGGCCGTAGATGCCGATGTCGGGGTCGTACTCCTGACTCGGGAAGTCGGTGTGCTCTTCGATACCGAAGCTCACGTTCCCCGTGTCGTCGAACTGGCGTTCGTCGAGGTCCACGTTCGGGAGCGCCCGGTCGAGGAAGTCGTACGCGTCCTCGCCGCGGAGCGTGACCTTCGCGCCGATGGGGTCGCCCTCGCGGATACCGAACTCGGGTTCGGTACGCTTGGCCGTGGTCCGGACCGTCTGCTGGCCCGTAATCGCCTCGAGGATGCCTTCGGCGTTCTGGAGGTCGACACCACCCTGGCCGACGCCCATGTGGGCGACGACCTTCTCGATGCGCGGCTCGCGCATCTCGTGGAAGTCGGCTTCAGTCTCGCTCATTCGCCATCACCCGGAAGGTCGGCGTCGTCCTCGACGAAGTTCTCGTCGATGACGACGACGTACTCTTCGACCGTCTCGAAGCTCCCGTCGGCGGTCTCCACGTAGACGGTGTTGTCGGCGCTGCCCGGCTGCACCGAAATCTCGTCGATGCGGCCGATGTCGCCGGCGTGCTGGCCCGCAACTGCGGTGACCAGCGCGCCCTCGCCGTACTCGAAGTGGGCGACGACGTCGTTGGACTCGTTGTCCACGACGATGGAGTCGTCCCCGCTGTAGACGTCCTCCTCGACGAGCAGATTCGTGCCGTCGTGGAGGTTCAGCTGGGTCTGCCCGCCGGAGACGGTGGTATTGTCCTCAACCTTGCTGAGCTTGCTGTCCGCCGCGTCCGCGTCGATGGGCGTCAGCCCGAGTCGACCCCCTTCGTCGGGGAAGACACGGTAGTGTTCGTCGCGCTCGGGGAACGCCAGGATGTCGAACATCCCGATGGGGCGGTTGACGTCGCCGACCGAGCCACCGTTGACGAGCACGCCGTCAGTGTTGATGGCGTACTGCGCTTCGCTGGTGTCGTCGACGTAGCCCAGGACGTCCCGGAGCACGACGACGAGCGGTACGCCCGACTCGCCGTGCGGACCGGCCCCGGCCTTCGCGGTGAACGTCTCCGTCTTCCGCTCGACCGGCCAGGATTTCGGTACCGAGAGTCGCTTCTGGTGGTTCGTCATTCGTTGTCACCTTCGAGCCGCGCGGCGCGCACGTCGTCTTCGAGGTCGAGCTCGGTGACGCGGAGGTTGCTGGCGTCCATCGGCTTCGGCAGTTCCTCGCCGTCAGCCTTCTCGACGGTGACGTCCTCCACGCGAACCGTCTCGTCGCGGAGGTCCACGTCGACAACTTCGCCGGTCTCGCCGGCGTCGTCGCCACGCATCACTTCGACGGTGTCGCCGACGTTGACGCGAACGCGTCGCTGGTCGTACTCCTCGCGGAGTTCGTCGGACAGCGTCGCGTGGACCTGCTTCTGTCGCTCGTGAAGCGGCGCGCGCTCCGTGCGGTTTCGCTGTTTGTGTGGTTGTTCGCTCATATTCTATACAATCATCGTCGCGGTACTCGCGATGGTACCGTACCGTTCCGCCACTTCGCGCGAAATCGGACCCTTGATTTCGGTCCCGCGAGGCTCACCGAGGTCGTCGATGATGACCGCGGCGTTGTCCTCGAACTTCACGCGCGTGCCGTCCGGCCGTCGGATGGGCTTGCGCTGGCGCACGATGACCGCTTCGAGGACCTGGCGACGCATCTCCGGCGTCCCCTTGGTCACCGAAACGGTGATGGTGTCGCCGAGCCCGGCCTTCGGGTGGCGGTTCTTGGTTCCTTGATATCCCTTCACGCTCGTGATTTTGAGCTCGCGTGCGCCGGTGTTGTCGGCGCAGTTGATGAGCGAGCCCTTCTCCAGGCCCTGCGTGACGTCTGCCTTGATGGCTTCCATCAGGCGTCACCTCCGTCGGTGACTTCGACGACCACGTGGGACTTGGTCTTCGAGAGCGGTCGGGTTTCTGCGATCCTGACCGTGTCGCCAACCTCAACGTCGAGGCAGTCCGGCTGGTGTGCCGGGACGCGCGACCGCCGCTTCATGTAGCGGTCGTACTTCGGCACGAATACGTCGTATTCGCGCTCGACGACGATGGTCTTGTCCATGTCGGTGGAAGCCACTTCACCCTCGAGAACCTGACCGCGCACGGAAAGGTTTCCGTGGAACGGGCAGTCCTCGTGGGAGCACGTGCCTTCCGGTTCTGTTACGTTCAGTCCTATCGCCATTTCGAATCAACTCCGGTTTCGGAGCGTGTAGCGGGTCGTGAGAGCAACTCGACCCCATCCACCGTAACGTAGGCCACGCCCTCGCCAGTGGTTTGGCTCTCGCCACCTGCAGGTTGGGACGCGGTCCCGGTCTCCTTCGCGGAGACCGCAGCTTCATCTGTGAGTCGGAACTCGAATGTCGTCCCCCGCTTGGGGACCTGTTTGACGCCCGAGTCCGTGTCGAGTACGAGTGTCCGCATCGTCTCGCGGACGACCTCGCCCTCGATGCCGACCCGCGACGGGTCCGTCGACTCGACGACCCGCGCGTGCAGGCCGACGAGTTCGTGCCGTGGCAGGGTCTCGGGCGGCACTGTCATCTTATTCGCTCTCCGCTTCCGCTTCGAGGTCGCCTTCCTCGCGCTGAATCGTCTTGATTCGCGCGACGGTACGACGGAGTTCGCTGATGCGGCCCGGGTTGTCCGGGGCGCCACCGGCGGCCTTGACGGCCTTGGCGTTCAGCAGCTCCGTCTCGATTTCTTCGAGCTCTGCTTCGCGTTCCGCGGGGGTCATGTCCCGAATCTCTTCGGTGTGGAGAATCGCCATTATTCCTCACCCTCCTCGGACTCTTCCTCGGATTCCATCTCTTCGAGGAGTTCCTCGGCAGTCTCCTCCGCGTCGGACTCCAGCTCGTCGAAGTCCTCGGTGTCGACGTCCTCGGCCTCGGCTTCCACGTCGGCGGCGAGTTCGTCGAGGTCCTCCTCAACGTCCGCGTCCGTGGAGTCCGGCGGCGAGGTCGGCGACTTGCCTTCCTCGTCGTGGCGGTCGGGGCGCGCACCGCCCTCGGGTTCCTCCTCGACGATTTCTTCCTGCGCGAGGTCGTCGTCGGCCTCGGTCTCCGCTGCTTCCGGGGGCGCCTCGCCCTCGGGACCGCCAGCCTCGACGTCCTCGCCTTCGCCTTCGAGGAGCTCCTCGAGCTCCTCGCCGGCTTCCTCTTCGTCCACGACGAGGTCTTCGATGTCGGCTTCCTCCTGAATCTCGAAGTCGTCGGGGAGCTTCGCCTCCGGCGGGATGATTTTGACGCTCACGCCGATGGTGCCGAGCTTCATCACGGCGACGCCTTTGCCGTGGTCGACGATTTCCTCGGCGGGCTCGCCGTTGTGCTTGATGTAGCCGCGGTTGAACTTCTCGACGCGGCCGCGGTTGCCGGTGACCTTCCCGCTGAGGACGATTTCGGCGCCGAGTGCGCCAGCGTCCATGATGCGGTCGATGGTCGTGTGGCCGGCCTTCCGGAAGTACCAGCCGCGTTCGAGGGCGTTCGCGAGGCGGTCCGCGACAATCTGTGCGTTGAGGTCGGGTTCGTCGACCTCCTGCACGTCGATTTGCGGGTCCTCGAGGTCGAATCGCTCCTCGAGTTGGGTGGTAATCTTCCGGATGTTCTTCCCGCCCTTGCCGATGACCATCCCGGGCTTCTCGGCCTTGAGGACAATCTGCATGCCCATCGGGGTCGGGGCGAGTTCCATGCCGCCGTAGCCGGCGCGCGCCAGCTCTTCGGCGAAGAACTCGTCGATTTGGGAGCGCTGGAGGCCCTGCTCGATGAACTCCATCTCGTCGGCCATTACGCGCTCACCTCCTCGGCGTCGGGTTCGGCGACCACGAGCTCGACGTCACAGAGGGTCGTGTTCCACGGGTCCGCCTTCCCCATCGCGCGGGGTTTGCGGCCGCGGCTCTCGTCGACCTTGTGCGGGGCGACGTGTTCGATGACCATCTGGTCGGCGTCGAAGCCCTGCTGGTCGGCGTTGTTCGCCACGTTCTCGAGGAGCTTCAGGAAGTCCTTCGAGGCCTTCTCCGGGTACCGTCCGGCGTCCCAGCCTTCGATGTCGTTCCGGTGACCGACGCCGCTGTTGTGCTGCTTGAACGGCACGGACTGCTCCTCGTTGATGACGGCGTCGAGGTACTCGCGTGCCTCGGCGACCGTTTTGCCCTTGACTTCGCGGGCGATGGCTTTGCTGTGCTTCAGGCTGATGGGCCGCTCCCGTAGCATCGCTTTCGCGGTGGCGTCCGGGTCGGTGTCCACGCTGTAGCTGATTCCCATGGTTTACTTGAGCGGCACGAACTTCGAGGAGCGGGTCGCGCCGATGCCCGCCTGTCCGTGTTCGACCGACGTTCGGGTGAGCTGGAACTCGCCGAGGTAGTGCCCGAGCATCTCGGGCTGAATCTCGACGCGTTCGAACTCCTGTCCGGTGTACACCGCGAACGTCAGCCCGACGAACTCCGGCAGCACCGGCATGTCGCGCAGGTGCGTCCGGATGGGGTCGTTTGCCGTCTCCTCGGGCGTCGATTCGCGGGCTTCCTCGAGCACTTTCTGGTGTTCGTCGGACAGCCCACGGGTGATGGTTCGCCGCTGGCGTGCGGGGAGCAGTTCCGCGACTTCTTCCAGGCTCATCTCCTGGAGTTCGTCGAGGTCGTAGCCGCGGTAGGTGAACTCACCCTCGCGGCCGGTTCGGTATTCCGTACTCATGGTTACTTGTTGCCTCCGCGGCCAGTGCGCTTGGAGGCGATGTCGCCGACTTTCCGGCCCGGCGGCGCGTTACGGGAGACGCTCTTCGGTCGACCGGGGTGCTGGCGGCCGCCGCCACCGAACGGGTGGTCGACGGCGTTCATCGCGACACCACGGACGATGGGCCACTTGCCGCCGCGGGTCTTCATCTTGTGGTGTTTGTTGCCTGCCTTCACGAACGGCTTGTCCGTGCGACCGCCACCGGCGACGACGCCGATGGTGGCGCGGCAGTCCGGCGAGAGGCGCTTGACTTCGCCGCTGGGCAGCTGCACGACGGCGGCGTCGCGCTCGTGCGTGACGAGGTCGGCGTTGACCCCGCTCGCGCGAGCGAACTTGCCGCCGTCGCCCGGCTGACTCTCGACGTTACAGATGGGCACGCCCTCGGGAATCTCCCCGAGCGGCAGCGTGTTGCCCTCCTCGATGGACGCCGAGATACCGACTTCGAGGGTGTCGCCGACGGCGACGCCCTCGCTGGCGAGCACGAGGCGCTGGTCGCCGTCCTCGAACTCGACGTTCGCGACCGGCGCGCTGCGGGCGGGGTCGTGTTCGATGTCGACGACCTCGCCGACGAGCACGTCAGTCTCCTCGGTCTTGCGGTGCGAGAGCTCTGCTTTGTACCGGTGGGACGGCGCGCGGAACGTCGAACTGCCGCGGCCGCGCCGTTGGCCTTGAATTCTTCGTCCCATGTTCAGAACACCCCGATGCGGGAGGCGACGTCCTGTGCGTCGTCCGCCTCGGACAACGTGACGGTCGCCTTCTTCTCGGCTTCCGGCGTAATCTGTGTGTTCACGTTCGTGACGGTGACGTCGTACTGGTCTTCGACGGCGTCGCGAATCTCGGGTTTTGCGGCGTCGATGTCGACGACGAACTGGAGCTTGTTCTGGAAGTCCATCTCGTCCATCGCCTTCTCGGTCACGATGGGGTAGTCGATGATACCGCTCATCGGTCAGCCACCTCCTCGACGGCGCTTTCGGTCCAGAGAGTCAGTCGGCCGGGCTCGGCGCCCGGCGCGAGGTCCTCGGCGTTGACTTCGCGACCGGTTGCGACGTCGACGCCCGCGAGGTTCCGTGCCGCCTTCGACGGCCCGGTCTCGCTGGAGGTCACGACCAAAATCGACGAGGGCTCCTGGTACTTCCGACCGCGGAGCGTCCCCTGGCCGGCGCGGACGTTGCGTCCGTCGTCGGCGCGCTCGACGTCCGTGTGGACGCCGACCACTTCCAGGAACTCCACGACGTCCTGGGTCTTCACGAGGTCCTCGAAGTCGTCGCTGACGACCAGCGGGAGCTCGGTGTCGTCGTCGAACGCGTGACCGCGCTCGGCGACGACGTCGGCGTCCGTGGTCGCCGCGATGGCGCTCCGGACGGCCGCTTTCCGCTCCTTGTCGTTGACGTCGAGACCCGGGTCTTTCTCGGCTTTCGGCGGGTGCGCTTTGCGACCGCCGACGGTCTGCGGGACGCGCGCGCCACGGCCTTCCGTCTTCGGGACGTGAGCCATGCCGCGTCCGCTACCGTGGGACTCGGCGGAAGTGCGCAGGCCCGCGTACTCGTCGGAGCCGTGCTTCTGGGTTCGGTTGGCCTGAGCGGCGAGGACGGCACGCTTGACGAGGTCTGGTCGGACGGGTTCCGAGAACACGTCCGGCAGGTCGAGCGTTCCGGCGTCGTCGCCGTTCAGGTCGCGTACAGTTGCCTGCATAGTTATCCTTGGTTAGATTCGGTGCTCACGTAGCGCACCTCGGGGTCGAGGCGCGGCGACTCGCTCGGCCGGACGGCCGGGCGGAATCGCACGAGGCGCTGCTCCGGACCGGGCACCGAGCCCTTTACGAGCGTGTAGTTGCCGTCGACTTCGCCGTAGTTCGGGAAGCCGCCGGCCGCACTCACGGCCTCGTCGTCGCCATTACCGATGTCGATGACGCGCTTGTTGAGTTCGGTGCGCTGGTGGTAGCCCGTCTGCCCGAGCTGGGGGACCGTCGAGCGAACCCGGGAGGGGTTCCACGGTCCGAGGTTCCCGATGCGGCGCCGCCAGCCCTGGCGGGCGTGCTTGCCCTTCCGCTTCTGCACGCCCCAGCGCTTGACGGGCCCCTGGGTCCCTTTGCCCTTCGTGACGCCGGCGACGTCGGTGAACTCGCCGGCACGGAAGACGTCGCCGAACTCGTGTTCGCCGCCGTCGTCGAGGAGGTCCGCGGCGAAGTCGACGCGCTCCTGGAGGGAGCCGCCGCCGACGCGCGTCTCCATGATGTCGGGCTGTTTCTTCGGGACGCTCGAAAGCTCGCCGGGCACCGTGTGGGTAACCACACGGACGTCGGCGATGTCTTCGGCTTCGAGCGTTTCGGTCAATTCGTCTGTCTCTCCGCCCGTTTCCGGGACGGAGAGCGCGCGGTCGAGAGACTCGTGGGTGTCGTCGGCCCAGACTTCCGTGAGCGGCTTCTTGCCGTACGGCGTGTCCTCGTAGAGACGGACGGCCGCCGCCCGCATGGGCGGCGTTTCGACGACGGTGACGGGCACGGTCGTCTCCATGCCCTCCGTCGGCGCGTTCGCCTTGTCGTCGACGAGGACGACGTGGGTCATGCCGGCTTTGTAGCCAGCGAAGCCCTGGAGGCCAACTTGGCCGTCGTCTTCGGGCCACGAGTTGAAGCGCGGTACTTCACTCTCCGCGCGCTTGCGGGGACTGAACCCCATCGAGCCTTTGCGTGGTCGGTTTGGCTGTGGCATCGTATCACTCCGTGAGCGTCAGACAGCCGAGAGAGGCGAACATTGCTTCTTCAGTTCGCACGACCTCGCTGCCTTGCGACGGGATGGTGTTGAGCCAGGCGTCGAATCGCGCGGGTGCGTCGGTAGATGGGTCGGCGACCGCCTCGCTGACCTCGTCTCCGGTGAGCCCGAGCATGGGCGGAAGCCCGCGCTTGGGTGCACCGAAGGCGACGGTCAGTCCGTCCCGGGCGGCGCGTTCGACGTACCCCTCGAGGGAGGCCGCGGAAAGCGGCGTCCCGTGGCGAGAGGTGGCGATGCGAACGCCCGCGTCGGGGCGGTCGAGAGCGTCACCGAGGGCCGTGCGTTCGACCGAGAACCCCGGGAGGGGTTCGTCGACCAGCTTCGCACGGACCGGTCGTCGCGAAGAGACCCTGATGGTCACGCGCTCCCCCTCCTCGACCTCCATTCCGGGAGGCGTCTGGAGCGAGATTGGGTGTTGCATGCCGCAATTGACCCGAACGCGCCCTTCAGATCCGACCTGGGTCACGATTCCCTGTCGTAACGACCCAGACCCGCTCGAGTCTGAGCCGGTCCATGACGAGAGACGGAGCGGCGGCAGGACACCGGCGTACTCCAGTTCGTCGCGCGTCGCGAAGGCCTCCTTTCGGAGGTACGGTGGCGTCGCGGCGTACCGCAACACCGTTTCGACGAACCCGCCGCCCCAGTGCCGCTCGCCGTCTTCGTCGGGGAAGACGACGAGTCGGTCCATCCGGAACACCGCCGCCGCGCGGGCGACGTAACCGAGCTTGCGAGTTGCCTCGCGTTTGTCCTCGGCTTCCCGGACGAGGGACGACGGCACGAGTACGCTGCGTGTCATGCCGTGTCGCGTCCGTGTCTCGTCACGAGACTGTAGCGTAGATACCGACCCCTTCGGTAAAAGGGTGGCGTTTCCCCGTTCACCCTGTGTGACCGTTTCACGCCCGTCTACCGCCCGAATCGCATGCGAGTGGTTCCCACTCTCGACAGTGGCTCGACCACATTATTCTCCACGCGCACGCGACCCGCGAACCCCACGCGGGCGGCAGCCTGTCGGTACGTCTCACGGTCGGTCGCAAAGAACGGATTTATATGTGACCCCGTCGTTCATTCGAATGCGAACGAGGACACGCGCGCTGGTAGTGTAGTGGTATCACGTGACCTTGCCATGGTCACAACCTGGGTTCAAATCCCAGCCAGCGCACTTCTCTACTAACTCTCACCGACGAGCGCTCCGCATAGCGCTCGCCCTGCGAAATAGTACCGCCCCAGAGCGACGGCCCGGTTTCCTCAGGCCTGCACTTCGGTGACGTGGTCTTCGACGTCCGCGCGGGAGAGTTCGCGGTCGTGTTTCCGTTCGGCGTGGTCCTGGACGTGGTGGACGAGCTCGTCGATGTCGCCCGCTTCGAGGAAGAAGTCGCAGTCGTGGCCGATGTCGCGGCAGCTGAACTGGTGTACCATGCGTGGGTCGTCGGCCGTGTCCGGAAAGAAGATTGTGGCAGATTAGAGCCTGTCGCGGATGGTAGCGACGACGGCGAGCGCGACGGCGACGAGCGCGACGACGAACGCGATTGGTTCGGTCGTACCGTCGCCGAACCGCCAGCCGAAGACGACGTAGCCGACGATGGCGAGGACGCACACGAGCGCGGCGATGCGGGGGAAGTAGCCGGAACGTCCGGGCATGTGGCTGGCCAACGGCCAGCGCGCCATTAAACACTCTGGTGGGTCGCACGTGCCGCGAGCCGACACCACTCGTATCACTTCGATTACTATACTTCAGTTCACTGCCGAGCCGCGGTCAGAGATAGCATGACGGCCCGCTCGCTCGCTGAGCGACGGTTTTGCCGGTTCTTCTCTGCCTGTGTGTACCACTCTCGCGGAGGGTTTATGTCTCCGTTACAGGATTATGTAGCCAGCCGCCTATGTCCCGCCTCTCCGCCTCGACGGTCGTCCTCCGATACTATCTCTATCGGGCGACCGCCCGCCCCGGCTTCCACTACCCGGTGTACACCCTGTTCTTGCTGTTCAACGACCTCACGCTCGCGCAAATCGGACTCATCGCGAGCATCCAATCGGTGGTCGTCGTCACCTCGGAGGTCCCGACCGGCTACATCGGCGACCGCATCGGCCGCCGGAACAGCCTCGCGGTCGGCGCCGCCATCATGCTTGTCTCGAACGCCAGCTATCTCGTCGCGACCGACTTCATCGGGGTCACGGTCACGTTCGTGACGCTGTAGTTCGGCGGCACGTTCGTCTCCGGCAGCGGGAGCGCGTGGCTCTACGACACCCTCCAGGAACACGACATGGAGGAGGAGTTCACGCGCGTCAGCGGCCGCGGCCGCGCGCTCGGCCAGTGGCTGCGCGCGGTCACGCTCGTCGTCGGCGGCTTCCTCTACGCGGTCAACCGCTACTACCCCTTCTACGCGGGCGTCGTCGCCGCCGCAATCAGCCTCGTGCTCGTGTTGCGGCTGCCTCAGAACCGCGCGTACGACGACAACGTCGGTGACGAGGCCGACGACGACCGGATGACCATCGTGGACGCGCTCCCGGTCATCCGCGAGCAGCTCTCCATGCCCGACCTCCGGTGGTTCGTCGTCTACCTCGCACTGTTCAGCGGCGCCGTCCTCACGATGGACATGTGGATTCAGCCCATCGCCCAGGACACCCTCGAAATGACCTTTGGCCCGACGCTCGAACGCTGGGGAATCCCCGAAGGCGGCGTGCTCGGCATCCTCTACGCCGCGTTCACGGTGGTGTCCGCGGTCACCAGTGACTACGCCAGCGACGTCGAAGACTTCCTGGGCGTCCGCCACGCGATGCTGTTGATTCCCGCAGCTATCGCCGTGTCGTACGTGCTCGCGGGGCTCGTACCGCTGCTCGTGTTCCCGATGTTCTTCGTGATGAAGGGCGGAAACTCGCTGGTCGGCCCCATCACGAACCGCTACATCAACGACCAGGTGCAGTCGGTCGGGCGCGCGACGCTACTATCGTCGGTCGCGATGCTCCGCAACGTCGCCGGCATCCCGTTCCGCGTCGGCAGCGGCATCCTCGCGACGTGGTACACGTCGATGACGGCCGTCGCCGTCCTCGGCGCCATCTTCCTCGTCGTCGCGTTCGTCCTCTGGTCGGTCGTCCCGCCCGTGAGCGCGGACTACGAGCCTCCCGACACCGCCGGGAACTCGGCAGCCGACGTCGCCGAAGACTGACCGCGTCGCCGCGGCTAAGTACCGGCCCGACGCAGTACTGCTCGTGACAGTCATCGCACTCCTCAGCGTCGCACCAGTCACCGAACAGAGCATGGCGAGCGACGTCGCCGACGCCGTCGCCGCGCTCGACGATTTCGACGTCACCTACGAAACGAACCCGATGGGCACGGTCATCGAAGCCGAGGACATCGACACGCTGCTGGACGCGGTCGGCGCGGCCCACAAAGCCGTCGAGGGCGACCGCGTGAGCACGTTCCTGAAAATCGACGACAAGCGCACGAGCGACCAGACCGCCCGCGAGAAGGTCGACGCTGTCGAACGCGAACTCGGCCGCGAGGCCCGGTCGGAGCGCTGACCGCGCGCGGACTGAGAAACCTCTTGTGTCGGGGCGCCGAAGCCGGCGGCATGGACAGTCTCAACCGGATGGCGCTGGAGCTCGCCGACGAAGCCCTCGAATTCACGGAGGAGCTGGACGTCGGCGCGTTCGAGTTGGACAACGGCGCGACGGTCATCGACTTCGGCGTGGAGCACCGCGGCGGCCTCGAAGCCGGCCTGCTGCTGGCGGAACTCCAGACCGCGGGGTTGGCGACCGTGCAGACGCGCGTCGACGACGGTGCGGGCGCGACGTTCCCGCACGTCGAACTCGCCTGCGACCGCCCCGCAATCGCTCTGCTGGGCGCGCAGAAGGCGGGCTGGGAGCTCACCGTCGACGACTACGAGGGGCTCGGCAGCGGGCCCGCCCGGGCGCTGGTCGCCCGCGAGGGCGAGGACGAAGCCATCGACTACGTCGACGCCTTCGAGTTCGCGGTACTCGCGCTGGAGAGCGACGCGTTCCCCACCGAGGCCGCTGCCGAACAAGTCGCGGAGCTCGCCGACGTGAACGCGGAGAGCGTCTACCTGCCCGCGTACCGCACCGCGAGCGTCGCCGGCAGCGTCACCGCCGCGGCGCGCGCCGCCGAACTCGCGCTGTTCCGGCTGTTCGAACTCGGCTACGACCCGACGAACGTCCTCACCGCCTCCGGCAGCGCGCCGGTCGCGCCCGTCGCGGGCGACGAGGAAGCCGCCATCGGCCGGACGAACGACGCGCTCGCGTACGGCGGCCGCGTCCACCTCACGGTCACCGAGGACTTCGACGAGTTCGAGGCGGTGCCGTCCTCGGCAGCCGAGCGCTACGGGAAGCCGTTCGCGGACATCTTCGCGGACGCCGACTGGGACGCCAGCGCCGTCGACGAGGGCGTCTTCGGCCCCGCGCAGGTCACTATCGACGTCACAGGCGGCCCGACGTACGCGCTCGGCGACGTCCACGAGGACCTGCTCGCGGACGGCTTCGACATCGCGTAGCTGACTCGTTGCAGCCGTAGCCGCCGGAGGGCGTCGTTTTATCTTCCGCGCGGCCAACGTTGCGTGCATGAACGCCCTGTCGGGTCAGTCGGTCGCCGTCATCGGCGCGGGCTTCGGCGGCCTGTCGACGGCCTGTTACCTCGCGGACGCGGGCGCGGACGTCACCGTCGTCGAGAAGAACGAACAGGTCGGCGGGCGCGCGAGCGCGCTCGAACGCGACGGCTTCACCTTCGACATGGGGCCGTCGTGGTATCTGATGCCCGACGTCTTCGAGCGATTCTTCGCGGACTTCGACAGGGAGCCATCCGAGTACTACTCACTGGAGCGTCTCGACCCGCACTACCGCATCTTCTTCAAGGACAACGCCGGCCGCCGCCCGGGTCGCGACGCGCCCGGCCTCGACGTGAACACGGACGGCGACGTCGTCGACGTGACGCCGGACCGCGAGCAGGTCAAGGAGGTGTTCGACGCCTACGAACCCGGCGCAGGCGAGCGGCTCGACGACTACCTCGCGCAGGCGCGGGAGAACTACGAGGTGGGGATGGAGCACTTCGTCTACGAGGACCGCCCCCGAATCCGGGACTGGCTCGACCCCGACCTCGCGGAATACGCCCGCGGGCTCACCCTGCTCGGGTCGATGCAGGACCACGTCGAGAACTACTTCGACCACCCGAAACTCCAGCAGATAATGCAGTACACGCTGGTGTTCCTCGGCGGCGCGCCGAACACGACACCCGCACTCTACAACCTGATGAGTCACGTGGACTTCAACCTCGGCGTCTACTACCCCGAGGGCGGCATGTCCGGCGTCGCCGACGGCATCGCCGACCTCGCCGAGGAGTTGGGCGTGGAGTTCCGCACGGACCACCCGGTCACGAAGATTCACGGCTACCGCGGCGGCTTCAAGGTCGAAACCGACGGCGAGACGAACGTGCTCGCTGACGTGGTCGTCTCGGACGCCGACTACGCCCACACCGAGCAGGAGCTCCTTCCGGCCGAGAAGCGCCAGTACGACGCCGACTACTGGG
>CAXREU010000162.1:0-6553 GCA_964229715.1 Halobacterium sp. | reverse complement strand
CGCCACACGCTTCGCAGTGTAGGCGCTCGGTGTCATCCTCGATTTCGAGATTCGTGTCCGGCAGCCCGCACTCGGGACACGTGACGTACGTGTCGACGTACTCGTCGAGGACGTCCTCGACGCGGCGCTGACGGAACTCGCCGGTAAATCGGGCGCGCCCGTTCTCGTCGATTTGGGCGCTCGTCCCGAGCTCGTTCTGGATGAACTTCAGCACGTGGTCCTGTTCGCGGCCGAGTCGGTCCAGCGTGTCCTGGAAGTTCTCGTACACCGTGACGTTGCCTTCCTCGCGGACGTTCGGCTCCGGAACCTCGAACCGGCTCTCGCTGCCCGCGACGTCGGGCTTTTCCTGCATCGCGCGGTCGAGTTGCTCCTCGTAATCCATACCCTAACGAAGTAGCGGCCCGCACAAAAGCCTTTCAAAAGCCCGGGTCACCCCGATTTCGGCCTGTTCTGCCGAGGCCCGTGGTAACAGCTCTCAGGATAATACTATAACCCCGTGACCGTTAGAATTGGCTGCCATGAAGAAGCAGGAGCTCATCCACCTCCACGGCCTCCTCGCAGAGGTCGGGAACTACTACGAGGAGTGCGAGTCCGACGAAATTTCCCTCGACGAGTACGAGAACCTCGGCGTACGACCGACATCGATTCACAAATCGAAGACGGACCACAAAGCGGCTGTTTTCGCGCTCGCGGGCGGTATCACTTCGGCGATGGACGAACCTGAAGAGCAGGAAGCCGTCCCCGCCCAAGCCGACTAACGTAGCGACACGCGACGTCTCCTCACACCCACCAACTCCCCAGCGACAGCACTACGCTTCGTTTCCGTCCTCAGGCTCCCCGCTCTCCTCCTCGCCGACCTCCTCCTCGACGGTCAACACATCCAGAGGAATGTTCTCGAGGCGTTGGCCGATTTCCTTGCGCGCGATGCGGGAGGCGTGTTCGGCTCGCTCGACGTTGAACACGCTCATCTCCAGTTCGAGCGCCACGAGGCTCTCGTCGGCCGCGACGAACGCGGGGTCGAGGTCGTCCCCGCAGTGCGGGCACGTCCGCTCTCCCGTGCTGATTTCGACGTAGTTGAGGTCGGGGTTCAACAGCTCGCCAGTCTTCGAGATGGCGATGCGCACCGCCTCGTCGGGGGTCTCGACGTCGTAGACGGGGACCGCGGCCTCGACGACCACCCTACAATCCATGGCTACGTGGGACGTTCACACGCAACGTAGAAGAACTTTGGCCCGGAACCGAACCCGTCTTCCCCCAGCACCGCTAAGCCTGCCCGAGATGGAGCGCGGCGCCATTCCGACCGACGAGATTGCGGGCGCGGTCGACGTTCAGGCCACCTTGGAGAGCGGGCAGACGTACCTCTGGTGGCGGCCCGACGGCACCACCTACGAAACCGACGGCGCGTCCGGCGGGAGTGCGTGGTACCGCACCGTCGTCGACGGCGACGTCGTGGAAGTCCGCCAGACCGACACCGCAATCGAGTGGCAGTCCACGACCGACGCAACCCCGATCGTGCGCGAGTTGCTCGGTTTGAACGACGACCTCCACGAGATTCGCGCCGCCGCGACCGACGACGACCTCACGACGGCCGCGTGGGACGCCTACGACGGTCTCCGTATCGTCCGCGACCCGTTCTTCGGCTGCCTGATTTCGTTCATCTGCTCGGCGCAGATGCGCGTCGAACGCATCTTCGCGATGCAGGAGTCGCTGCGCGAGCACTACGGCGAACCCATCGAGTACGACGGCGAGACCGTCCACGCGTTCCCCGAACCGGAGGCGCTGGCGGCCGCCACCGAGGACGACCTCCGCGACCTCAAACTCGGCTACCGCGCGCCCTACGTCCAGCGCACCGCCGAGATGGTCGCGACGGGCGAACTCACTCAGCGGGACGTGCAGGGCCGCGCATACGAACACGCGCGCGAGCAACTCACCGAGTTCGTCGGCGTCGGCGACAAGGTCGCGGACTGCGTGCTGTTGTTCTCGCTTGGCTACCTCGAAGCCGTCCCGCTGGACACGTGGATTCGCTCGGCCATCGAGGAGCACTACCCGGACTGCGACCGCGGCAACTACGCCGACACCTCCCGCGCGATTCGAGAGCAACTCGGCCCGTACGCCGGCTACACGCAGACGTACCTCTTCCACTATCTCCGGTCGGGCGGCGACGAGTAGGCGCGCGCGTAACTTTTTGGCGGTCGCCGACTACTACCACCTAATGAGCGAGCGGACTCGCGCACGCGTGCTGGTCTCGGGGAAAGTGCAGGGCGTCTACTTCCGTGCGAACACGCGCGAGCAAGCCCGCGAGCGCGGCGTCGACGGCTGGGTACGAAACCTCCGGGACGGCCGCGTCGAAGCCGTCTTCGAGGGACCAGCGGAGGCTGTGGAGGCGATGGTGGAGTGGTGCCACGAGGGCAGTCCCGCAGCACGCGTCGACGACGTCGAAGCCGAGTACGCCAACCCCGAGGGCCTTGACGGCTTCGAGATTCGTCGCTGACGCGGAGTTTTTACGGCAGCCCCCGCCGAACGTGCAGTTATGATTACCAGCGAGCGGATGGCCGCCGTCGACCGGAACGCGGCGGCGGTCGGCGTGCCGCGCAAGCAGCTGATGGAGTCCAGCGGGAACGCCGTCGCGCGCGCCGTCCGCGAAACCGCCGACGCAGGCGCGAACGTCGCCGTTGTCGCGGGTCGCGGGAACAACGGGGGGGACGCGTTCGTCGCAGCACGCTTCCTCAGCGAGTACGACGTCATCGTCCACCTGCTCGGCCGGCCCGAGACCATCACCACGGACATCAGTCGGGAGAACTGGGACGCGCTCCAGCAAGCCGAACTCCCCACGGAGGCCGTGAAAGACTCGAGAGCACTGGTCCTCGGCGACCCGGACGTGGTCGTGGACGCGGTGCTCGGAACGGGCGTCTCGGGCGCGCCCCGAGAACCCGAAGCCTCGGCTATCGAGGCAATCAACGATGCGGACGCGCCCGTCGTCGCGGTGGACGTGCCCTCGGGAATGGACGCCGACACGGGCGAGACGCCGGGCGTCGCCGTCGACGCCGACCACGTGGTGACGTTCCACGACGTGAAGCCCGCGCTCGCGGATCGCGAGGACGTCACGGTCGCGGACATTGGCATCCCGGAGGCCGCGGAACTGTTCGTCGGCCCGGGCGACCTCCAGCAGCTCGAACGCGACCCACACGCGCACAAGGGCGACTTCGGACGGGTGCTCGTCGTCGGCGGTGGCCCGTACACCGGTGCACCCGCGCTGAGCGCGCAGGCCACACTACGGGCGGGCGCGGACCTCGCGTACCTCGCGGTCCCCGACAGTATCGGCGAGACCATCCAGGGGTACAGCGAGAACCTCATCGTGGACGCCTACGTCGGGACACGCCTGCTCCCCGAGCACGTCGACGAGATTCTGGACCGCGCCGTGGACGTCGACGTGGTCGTCTTGGGCCCGGGACTCGGCGATGCTTCCGACACGCTCGCAGCAGTCCGACAGTTCCTCGTCTCGTACGACGGTCGCGCGGTCGTCGACGCTGACGCGCTTCAGGTCGTCCCCGACGTTGACACGGACGCCGACCTCGTCTGTACGCCCCACCAGGGGGAACTCCGGAAAATGGGCGGTCCTGTAGAGGAAGACTGGCGCGACCGGGCGGAGGCGGTCGAAGACTTCGCCACCGACCTCGGGCAGACGCTGCTCGTGAAGGGAGCCTACGACGTGGTCTCGGACGGCGAGACGACGCGCGTCAATCGTACCGGGAACCCGGGCATGACTGTCGGCGGCACGGGCGACGTGCTCGCGGGTGCGACGGCCGCGATGTTCTCGACGCTCGACGCCGTGTCCGCGGCGAGCATCGGCGCGTACGCCAACGGCGATGCCGGCGACCGAGTGGTCGACGAACGGGGGTACGGCCTGCTCGCCACGGACTTACGGGATGCGCTGCCTGCGGCGCTGGGGGGTGGTCGCGATGAGTGACCGCGAGGCCGACGGCACGGAGGCCTCGGAACGGGGGAGCGGCGAAGCCGCGACCCGCGAAGCCGACGACCGGGAGGCTCCCGAAGACGACCTCACGCACACCACGGAGGAGGGTGACGTGCAGATGGTCGACGTCGGAGACAAGCCGGATACGGCACGCCGGGCGGTCGCGCGCGGCGAGATCCAGCTCTCCGAATCGACCGTCAAGGCGATTCGCGGCGACGAAATTGGGAAGGGTGACGTGCTCGCGACGGCCCGGGTGGGGGCGGTACAGGCGGTCAAGCACACGTGGGAGACGATTCCGATGTGTCACCAGATACCCATCACGAACGTCGAGACGGACTTCGACGTGCGCGAGGGCGGCGTCGTGCTAGAGGTCGCCGTCGAGACCACCGGGAAGACGGGCTGCGAGATGGAAGCCCTGGAGGGCGTGACGACCGGTTTGAACGTCGTCTGGGACATGGTGAAGGCCGCGGAGAAAGACGACGACGGCCAGTACCCAGGCACCGCTATCGAGGGCGTGGAAGTGGTCCGGAAGGAGAAGCGGGAGCTAGAGTAGTCTCAGCAGTCGCCAGTTCCCGGAGTCAGTCGGTGAACCGTACTACGTCGTAGTCGTCTCCGTCTGGTTCTCCGGGTATGGAATCTCCAGACTGTGGGACAACGTCGAGACGGCGTCTTCCATCACGTGGACGGTTTCTGGTCGGATGTCACGAACCGTGAACACCAACCGGAATCCGACGCGCTTGATTTCCGCTTCGCAGGACTCGTCCGTCTCGTGGCCTCCGATTTCGAGGAAGACGGCCTCTCCATCAGCAGACAAGTGCGGATTCTGCTCGACGACGAGTTCGGTACACGGGGTCCCCACGATGACCCTACCCTCGATTGTGACCGTCGTCGAGGCCTGTTCGGTTTCCACCCCCGTCACCGTCGGTTCGACGGGTGCTCGAGAACTGTCGACGACGTCGAATTCGTCGAGCGTGGTTGGCGGTGGGGCGTCCGAGCCAGTGTCGATGCAGCCGGAGAGGAAGAGAACACTCCCCGTCGCAGCGAGGACTTGCCGCCGATTCACGCAGTCGGGGGACCCAGCCATACTTGTTTCACAGTATGTGCAGACGTAGATAAAACGTCGTGCCGAACGGTCGGTTCGGAACGAGTGACGGAGCCGCGGTAGCTATTCAGGCTTCAGCGACGAGGTCGCTGGCCTTCGCGCGAGACTTCTCGACGACGGTCGGCAGCGCCTCGAAGTCGACGACGACCTGTTCGTCGCCGTAGTCGACGTCGCGGACGTGGGCGTGGTCGTGGACCCACGACACCACGCTCATCGTCTCGTCGGTCATCGGGAGCACGAGTGTCTCGCGCTCGCGCGGCGGCAACTCGGCGTCGATGCGGGCACGCAGCGCGTCCACGTTGATGCCCTCCTTGCCGCTGACCGCAATCGGGTTCGGGGCGAGCGCCGACAGCGCCTCCTGCGTCTCGGCGAGTTCGTCGTCGTCGACCTTGTCCACCTTGTTGAACACGGTGACGATTGGGGCTTCGTTGCGCTCGTAGAGCGTGTCGTGGCTCGTCACGAGCTTCTCGCGAATCTCGTCGATGGATTCGCTGGCGTCGACCACGAGCAACACGAGGTCCGCCTGGTAGACGGACTCGAGCGTGGATTTGAACGACTCCACGAGCCAGTGCGGGAGGTCACTGATGAACCCGACCGTGTCCGTCAACAGCACGTCCCGGCGGTCCATGTCCAGCCGGCGCGTCGTCGTGCCCAGCGTCGTGAACAGCTCGTTCTGGGACTCCGCAGTCGTGTCGAGGTCGGGGTGGAGTTCCTCGTTCTCGTCGACGTCGAGGTCGTCGGCGAGCCGGCGCAGCAGCGTCGACTTCCCGGCGTTCGTGTAGCCAGCAAGCGCCACCAGTTCGAACCCGGACTCGCGGCGCGTCTCGCGGCGCTGCTGTTCGGTCTTCTCGATGCTCGCGAGCTCGTCCCGGATGCGGCTAATCTGGGCTTTGATGTCCTGCTCGCGGCTCTCGTCGTACTCCCCGAGCCCCATGAAGCCGGGGCGTTCGTCGCGTTTCGCGAGGCTCGTCTTCGCTTCCGCGCGCGGCAGCTCGTAGCGCAGCTCCGCGAGTTCGACCTGCAGTTGCGCCTTCCGGGTGTGGGCGCGCTGCCCGAAGATGTCGAGGATGAGCCGGAAGCGGTCCACGACCTCCGTGTTCTCGGGCAGCTGTTTGCCGAGATTGTACGTCTGGTAGGGGCCGAGTCGGTTGTCGAAGACGACCCGCTCGGCGTCCGTCTCCTCGACGACTGCTGCGAGCTCCTCGACCTTCCCCTCGCCGAGTTGGAGAGCGGGGTCGGCGGTGCGCGTCTGTGTCACTTCGCCGCCGACGTCGTAGCCCGCGGCGCGGACGAGGTCCCTGATTTCGGCGGTGTCGGCCGTGCCGTCGTCGACACGCTTGGCCACAACCGCCGTCTTCGTCGTTGTTCCGGTCACTTGTCACGTAGTAGGCGCCCGTGCTACTTAAGCCCCGGGCGCGCCCGGCGTCGTCAGCGCGTCTGACAAAAGAGACTTACCGGTCGCTCGCCGATGAGCGACC
>CAXREU010000161.1:0-11575 GCA_964229715.1 Halobacterium sp. | reverse complement strand
GGCGTGCGGGAGCTCGTCACGAGCGCAGCGAAGTGACGGCGTTCCCGCGGGATCGCCAACGCTTGAGTCCCTAATCAGCGAGACGCGACACGTCCCACAGAACCGCCGTTTTCTCCGCTGGATGGGCAACTGACCGTGCCGTTCCGATACTGCAACACTTAATCCGCGCGGCCCCCGACTCCGAGAGGATGAGCGACGGCGACGCGGCGACGGCGTTCGCACCCGGCCACGTGACCGGATTCTTCAGCGTGGAGCGCACCGAGACCCACGAGCGCACGGGGTCGCGGGGCGCGGGCATCACGCTCTCGGCGGGCGTGACGACGCGGGTCGAACCCAGCGACGAGACGCGGGTGCGCCTGAACGGCCGCGAGGTCGCCGTCGAGAGCGTGACGCGCGTGCTGGACGCGCTCGACGCGACGGCGCCGGTGGCCGCGGAGACGTCGCTGCCGCTGGGCGCGGGGTTCGGCGTCTCCGGCGCGATGGCGCTCGGCACGGCGCTGGCGGCGAACAGCGCCTTCGACGCGGGGCTGTCCGAAAACGACCTCGTAACGGTCGCACACGCCGCGGAAGTCGAAGCCGGAACTGGACTCGGGGACGTGGTGGCGCAAGCCCGCGGCGGCGTCCCGATTCGCGTCGAACCCGGCGCACCCGGACACGGCAGCCTCGACGGCGTGCCGGACGCGGGCCGCGTCGAGTACGTCTCCTTCGGCGGGGTCTCCACGAGCGACGTCATCGGCGGCGACACGGCGACGCTGTCGGCGGCGGGCGAGGACGCGCTCGCGTCCCTCCGCGAGCACCCGACGCTCCCGCGGTTCATGGCGCTCTCGCGGGAGTTTTCCCGAGAGGCCGGCTTGCTCGACGGGGAGGTCGAAGCGGCCGTCGACGCCGTCGCGAACGCGGGCGGCGAGGCCGCGATGGCGATGCTCGGGCGGACGGTGTTCGCGCTCGGTACCGGACTCTCCGACGCGGGCTACGACCCCGACGTGTGTCGCGTGCATCCAGCAGGCGCAACACTGGACCCGTAGCGGGGACGAGCCACAGCGTCGACCCGCAAGCGGACGATTTTTGCGCGACGGGCGGCGAGAGACAGTATGGCCGAGATTCCCGCCGACCACCCGCGCCACGATTCGCTGGTGACCCGCCACCGCATCGAGGCCGGGGTCGAGAAGGACATCACGTCGAAGCAGGGGTTGGTCGCGCAGGGCCGCGGGGAGGCGTTCGACTACTTGCTCGGCGAGGAGACGATTCCATCCGCGGACGACGCCGAGCGCGTGGCTGCCGCGCACCTCCTGCTCGCCGAGCACCCGGTACTGTCGGTGAACGGGAACGTCGCGGCGCTCGTGCCTGGCGAGGTCGTCGCGCTCGCGGAGGTCGTCGGCGCCGACATCGAGGTGAACCTCTTCAACCGGACCGAGGAGCGGATGGAAGCCATCGCCGAGCACCTCCGCGAGCACGGCGCGCAGGACGTGAAGGGGCTAACGGCGGATGCGCGGATTCCGGGGCTGGAACACGAGCGTGCGAAGGTGGACCGCGACGGCATCTACGACGCCGACGTGGTGCTCGTCCCCCTCGAGGACGGCGACCGCGCGGAGGCGCTCGCGGCGATGGGGAAGACCGAACTCGTCATCGACCTGAACCCGATGTCGCGGTCCGCGCAGAGCGCCGCCGTCCCCATCGTGGACAACATCATCCGCGCGCTGCCGTCGATTACCGAGCACGCGCGCGCACTCCGCGGTGCCTCCCGCGAGGAACTGGAGGAAATCGTCGCGGAGTTCGACCGCGAGGCGGCGTTGGAGGCGGCGGAGCAGCGGATTCGGGAAGGCGACCTCGACTGAGCGCTCGGACGGTCCCGGTAGCTTTTTCTTTCTTTAGGCCAGCCTAAATCGTATGTGCGAGCGACTAGGTCCGGACGACGGCTGGAGGGGAGCGTGATGGGCGACGACCTCCGTACGATGCGCGAGCGACTCGACGGGCTCGCCAGCGAAGATGGTCGCTTCTACGTCGCCTGCGCGCGCACCGGCGAACGCCCGTTCCCGGTCGGCGGCCTGCGGTTCGCGGACCGCGAGACGGCCGCCGACGCCGTCGAGTTGGCCCGCGCCTACCGCGGGACGCTGGAACGCTACGACCCACGAGCACCCCACTACGACCTCGTCGTGCACGAACAGACCGACCCCGTGCCGCCGGCGGAGGCGCCGTCGCTGCCCGACGCCTGTCACGACGTCACCGGCGCGGTGTTCGAGGCGTTGAGCGCGGCCGGCCACCACGACGCCGAGCGCGCGATTCTGGACACGTACTTCGCCGCCGCGGAAGCCACCACCGACCCCGACGACCTCTGCGTCGTCCTGCTGCGGTGCACGGCGCGCACGCTCGACGAAGAACTCACGGCCCGAGAGCAAGCGAACGTGCTCGCGGACGCCGCGCGCCGCGCAGACTTCGCCGCGGACGCGGCCAGCGTGGGCGATGCGCTGGCGACGGTCGCGGGCGCGGACCTCGTCGACGCGCTCGCAGAGACGACCCACGGCTGGCGCTTCGACCCCGCCGTCCGGGTCGTCGACGCCGCCGTCACGCTCCCCGCAGCGGTCGCCGTGCTGGCGGTGGAACCCGAGGCAAAACCAGTCTTCGACCGCGCCGGCGAGGGCGTCCGTGCGCGCCTCGACGGCGGACCAGCGGGACTGGCGACCGCTCCCCTACAGTAGTTCGCGCGCCATCTCGGCAGCCGCCGGCGCGCTGTCCGCGAGCAAGTAGACGATGGGTTCGACGCCGAAGCCGCCGGACTGGTAGAGCACGTCCGCCTCCGGGTGGTCGGCGACCACGGACCGGAGCGCCTCTGCGGAGGCCTCCCCTTCGGGGTCGAATTCGACCGTCTCGTAGCCGAGAGACTCCAATTCGTCGACGATATCCGGGTCGTAGTGGACGTTCAGGCACGCGCGAGCGTCGCTGCCCGCGTCGCGCGCGGCGAGCAGAATCGACGCGACGTGGACGCTGACGCCGAACTCGGGGTCGGCGGGAATCTCGGTACGCCCCATCACGTCAAGAATCCGGCCGGGGACGCCCGCCACGTCCTCGACGCCGTCGGCGTCGGGCGTGCACTCCACGAGGTTCGAGCCGACCGCGGGGATGAGCGTGGCGAACCCGCTGGCGTGTTCGAGGATGCGGACGCCGCGGCGCACCGAGGAGAGCACGCGCTCGCGGACGCGCACCTCGCTCTCGGGGTCGTGGACGCGGAAGTCGCCCTCGTACTCCGCGAGTTCGGGCATCGCGTCCTCGTGGAGGGCCGCGATAACGTCGCCGCGCGCGGACAGCCGGCGAATCAGTACCTCTGCTTCGACGAGCGCCTGCACCTGGGACATGTCGCCGCTCGCGAGCCCCTCGCCGATGCGTTCGACGGTTTCCCGGACGCGCTCGTCGTCGGCGACCGCGTCGTTGACCGTGACCTCGCCGTGGGCGTACTTCGAGACCGCGGACTGGCTGACGCCGAGCAGGGCCGCGACCTCGTGCTGGGTGAGCCCGCGCTCGCGGAGGTCCGCGGCGAGCAGCGAGCGGAACGTCGGGAGGAACTCCTCGACGACGACTTCCTCGAGGAACTTCATTGGTCGCCACCGAACTCGCGGTCGCCGCGGATGCGGCTGGCCTGCGGGCCGTCCTGGTCCTGGTACTTCGAGCCGCGCTCCTCGCCGTACGGCCGCTCGGCGGGGCTGGAGAGCTTCGTGAACACGAGCTGGCTGATGCGCATGTCCGGCGTGAGCGCGACCGGGACTTTCCCGAGGTTCGAGAGCTCGAGCGTGACTTTCCCCTCGAATCCGGGGTCGATGAATCCGGCCGTGGCATGAACTACCACGGCAAGACGACCCAAGGACGACCGGCCTTCGACTTGCGCGACGAGGTCCGGCGGCACCTCCACGCGCTCTTTCGTGGTGCCGAGCACGAAGTCGCCGGGGTGGAGGATGAACTCGTCGCCGTCCTCCACGACGGTCTCGGTGACGTAGTCCTCGACTTCCTCTTCTTTGTTCGGATGGATGCAGGGGACGTTCGCGCGCTCGAACTCCAAGAAGCGCCGGCCGAGGCGGACATCGACGCTCGCGGGCTGGACCTGAAGGTCGACGTCGTCGAGCGGTTCGACGACGAGGTCGCCCTCGGACAGCCGCGCGAGGATGTCCCGGTCGGAGAGTATCATACCGGGTCGTGGGGCCGGGGTCGCCTAAAGGTTTCAGAAGCCGTCCGGGCCGAGTAGCCAACACTTTGCCCGCGCCACCCTTACGCTGGAGTATGAAGCAGGTCATCGCCGCCCGAACAGACATCGGGATGGGGAAGGGGAAGCTCGCGGCGCAGGTCGCGCACGCCTCCCTGAAAGCCTACGAGTACGCTGGCGAGCAGGCTCAGCGACAGTGGAAACAGCAAGGCCAAAAGAAGGTCGTCGTGAAGGCCAGCGGCGAGCGCGAACTCTACCAGATTGCGGAGGAAGCGAAAGCCAAGGGGCTGCCCTCCGCGGTCATCGAAGACGCCGGCCACACCCAGCTTGAGCCGGGGACGCCCACGGCGGTCGCGGTCGGTCCGGCGGCCGACGCCGACGTGGACGAAATCACCGGTGACCTCCCGCTGTTCTGATAATGCGGGACGCCCACGAACTCGAACGCGCGGTCGGCATGTGGTACTACGCCAGCGACAGCGACGGCACCGGCGGCCGCCTCCGCGAGTCGCCCTCGGATTTCCGCGTCACCGAAATCGAGGACTTCGACACCCAGGCCGTCGACGCCGACCACGCGGACTACCCGTGGCTCGTGTTGCGCGTGACGCTGACGTCGTGGGACACCAACGACTTCGCCCGCGAGTTCGCGAACCGCCTCGGGATGAGCCGCGAGCGCGTGACGTGGGCGGGAACGAAGGACCGCCACGCGGTCACCACCCAGCTGTTCGCCGTCCGCGACGTCGAGCCCGAGGACGTGCCCGAGATTTCGGACGCGGCCATCGACGTCGTGGGCCGGGCGGGACGCGGCCTCCAGTTCGGCGACCTCGCGGGCAACGAGTTCCGCGTCGTCGTCCGCGACCCCGACGACCCCGAGCAGGCCGACGCCGTCACCGCTGACCTCGCGGCGTTCGGCGGCGGCGAGCCCGGCGTCCCCAACTTCTTCGGCCAGCAGCGCTTCGGCAGCAAGCGCCCCATCACGCACGAGGTCGGGCTCGCCATCCTCCGCGACGACTGGGAGGGCGCGGCGATGGCGTACCTCGGCGCGCCCAGCGAGTACGAGCCCAAAGATAGCCAGCGCGCCCGCCGGTTCGTCGAGGACACCCGCGACTGGGAGGCCGCCTTAGAGGAGTTCCCGAACCGGCTGCGCTACGAGCGCACGATGCTGCACGAACTCGCGGACGGCGGAAGCTTTCGGGATGCCGTCGAGACGTTCCCGTCGAACCTCCAGCGGCTGTTCGTCCACGCCGCCCAGTCGTACGCGTTCAACCGCATGCTCGCCGAGCGCATGGAGCGCGGGCTGCCGTTCCACGAGCCCGTCGAGGGCGACGTCGTCTGGTTCGCCGAATCGGACGCGCCCGAGGGCGTCGCCCGCCCGGATTCGAGCCGCCAGCAGCGCGTCACCGCCGACCGCGTGGACGTGATGGCGCGCCACTGCGCGCGGGGCCGGGCGTTCGTCACCGCGCCGCTCGTCGGCACCGACACCGAACTCGCCGAGGGCGAACCCGGGGAAATCGAGCGCGGGGTCCTCGGTGAACTAGACCTCGAACCCGGGGACTTCGACCTTCCGGGCGCGTTCGACTCCTCGGGGACGCGGCGCGCAATCCTGCTTCGCCCTGACCTTGATGTCGAACGCGACCTCCTGACCTTCGAGTTCGCGCTCCCCTCCGGGAGCTACGCGACGGTCGTCCTGCGCGAGTACCTGAAGACGGACCCGACGGACCTCTGACGGGCGACACCGTATCAGACGACCGCGTTCGCACCGCCGTCGGCCGCGACCACGATAGCAGCGACAGCCAAGAAGCCGGCGACGGGGAGGACGTACAGCCAGAGCGCAGCCTGCCAGAAACCCAGGAGAAGCAGAGCGCACGCGCCGCCGACGGCTACGAACGCCCGTCCCGAGACCACCCCGGCAGCGCCGACGACCGCACTCGCGCCGAGCGCCGCGAACAACGTCAATCGTGCCGAGGTATAGCCGGGCTGGCCGAGGTACCAGACTAACACGCCGAGAAACGCGGTGACAACGAGGACGGTCAGCCCGCGCACGGCGGCCGTTTTGGAGGGCGTCATCACGTCGAAGCGTACTGCCGGCTCGCTGAAAGTACCACCGGCGACGCGACAGTACGGCCGCGACCGCGCGAAACACCGGGCTTTTGCGCGCCGGCACCGTTCATCCGAGACATGGACTGTCGGCGGTGTGGCACGCCCCTGCGCAAGCCGGGCGACTACTGTCTGGTCTGCGACACCGCCAACTGCGACGCCGTCGTCGCCGCGTGCGACCGCGACCACGCGACGCTCACGTTCCTCGACGACGAAGAGGTCGTCGGACAGACCGACATCGCCACCGTCCCCGAGGAGGGCGGCGAGACTGGCGTCGTCGAGCTCCGGAACTTCGCCGGCCGCATCGCCGACGAAATCCGCCGCAAGCGTCCCGAGGACGTCTTCGTCGCGGGCGACCACGACGTGATTCGCGCGGTGCGCGCGGACCTCCACTACGAGGTCTACCGCGTCCCCCGCGAGAACCCCGTCGAGTCGGTGGTCGAACGCCGGGGCGACCGCTCGCTCGACGTCGTCGACGAACCCGCCCGCGAGAAAATCGGCGGCCGCCACTCCACGCTCATCGGGAACCGCGACGGCCAGCGCGCGATTCGCACGGTCGCCGACCACCCGAACGTCAAGAAAGTGATACCGGGCCCCATCGACGCCGGCGGCTCCGGCTCCCGAACGGGCGTCCGTGCGAAGGTCACGCGCGCCGACGACAACGGCAACCTCCGCCTCCTGGTGCGGGACGGCTCCAGCGTCCAGGAGAACCGCGTCGTAACGACCGCGATGAACCGCGACACCGGCGAACGCGTCCGCACGGACCTTAACGACGCGCTCGCCGAGGAAGAACTCAAGGAGTAGCACGAGTGAGGGCGCGCGGTAACGTAGTCTCGGGCACGCAGTTCGCGGGTCGCGTCGCTCACGGCTCGCTACGCTCGCCGTTCGTCGTTCCGTGCTCTCCCTGCGGTCGAGCACGCAACGTAGCGTTTATGTGCGCCCCGACGGTAGAAGCGTTCACTATGGCTAAGAAGGGCTCCACGGGGAGCGCCGGCCGATTCGGCGCGCGCTACGGTCGCGTCTCTCGGCGTCGCGTCTCCGAAATCGAGGACGAGATGAACGAGAAACACGCCTGCCCGGACTGCGGTTCCGAGGCCGTCTCCCGACAGGGGACCGGCATCTGGCAGTGCTCGAAGTGCGACTACAAGTACGCCGGCGGCGCGTACAAGCCCCAGACGCCGGGCGGACGCACCGTCAGCCGCTCCATCCGCGCGGCGCTCGGCGAGGGCGAGGGCGAAGCGGACGTCGAAGTCGAGGCCGACGTCGAAGCCGTCGAGGAGTAAGCATGGCGTACAAGTGCTCCCGCTGTAAGCGCGACGTCGAACTCGACGAGTACGGCGGGGTCCGGTGCCCGTACTGTGGGCACCGCGTCCTCCTCAAGGAGCGGAGCCGCGACGTCAAGGAAGTCGAAGTCCGATAACGGCCGGTGGACCACGCCACGGAACTGGTTTTCGAGTACGGTTCTCCCGCGGTCGCTCGCGCCGTCGAGCGCAGCGTCGCGGTCGAAGCCGGCGACATCGAAGGCGACCGTAGCGAGGCGGCCGTCCGGCGCGAGGACGCGACCGTCACGGTGACCGTCGACGCGGCGGACCTGACCGCGCTGCGCGCCGGGAACAACACGTGGCTGACGCTCGTGGAGGTCGCCGAGCGCGTGGCGGACGCTGCCGGGGGCGAGCGGCGCTGATTTCCCGGATTACCGGCTCCTGAAGCGCGTCGGCCTCGCGGCGCGTAATACGGGGGTTTTTCTGTCGGGCGCGCCTCCCCAGACGTATGCAGGGCAATCTGCCGCCGGAAGCACAGGAGAAGCTCGAGCAGCTACAGGACCTTCAGGAGAAAGCGCAGACGGTCGCGGCCCAGAAGCAGCAGGCCGAGACCCAGCTCAGCGAGGCCCAGACCGCCCTCGACGCCCTCGACGACATCGAGGAGGACGCGACGATGTACCGCGAGGTCGGCGAGCTCCTCGTGGAGACGGACTACGACGACGCCGCCGACGACCTCGAAGAGAAGGTCGACAACCTCGAAGTGCGCGTCGAGACCCTCTCGAAGCAGGAGGAGCGCGTGCAGGAGCAGTTCGAGGAACTCCAGGAGGAGCTCCAGGAGATGCTCGGCGGTGCCGGCGGCGGCGGTCCGATGGGCGGCCCGAGCGCGTAACTGATGGCGACTGACGACGAGACGCCGTCCGACGAGGAGGTCGTCGAGACCGCGGCCGAGGCCGCCGAAGGCCTCGTGTTCTCGCGGCTCGCGACCGGTGACGTCGAGGACCTCGACATCACCGTCACCTTCGAGGAGGGCGTACTCGACGTGGACGTCTACGTCCACGCGCCGGACGCTGACGACGACGTCGACCAGGTCGCGGAGGACGCTGCGCTCGCGGCGCGCGCCGCCGTCGACGACCTGTTCGCGGACGAGTAACCGTTCTCGCTCGTTCGTTCGACTGCACGACGCGTAGCGCCAGCCGTCGCGATTTTGCGACGGTGGCTACGTGAGGAAGAAGATGAGGACGCTGATGGCGACGGTGGCGAGCACGGCGAGCCCGGCAATCACGCCACCCATCGCGATGACGGCGTTGGCGTGGCTGGCGAGCGTCTCCGTACGGTCGTTGCCGAACACGGTGACTTCCGCGCGCTCGCTGGCCATGCCGGCTTCGACGGGTTCGAGGTCGGCGACGGCCTCGGCGGTGAGGTCCGTGACGAGGTCGACGAGCTCGTCCCACTCGATAGCGGCGCCGACCTGGTTCGTGGACTCGACGGTGTTGACAATGTGGGTGTCCGTGGTCATGATTTCCGCGTGGTCGACGCCGTCGAGCGCGCCCACGAGTTCCTCGCGGAGCCCGGGTTCCATGTTATTCCCGTCGACGAGCACGTACGCCGTGCGGTCACTACCCGTATCGAGGACGGCGACGCGGACGCCGAGCGGGCCGATGCCGTCCTCGGGTCGCCACGTCGTACGGTCCCACGCAATGCCGAGTTCGAGGCTGCCCTGGTCGGCGTCACGGAGGCTGCGCGCGGTCTCGCCTGCGGCCTGAATCATGTCGAACGAGCGCTTGCTCCCGGGGTAGACGTGCCCGAGGTCGTCGCCGCCGAGCCCGTTGTTGCAGTTGTGGGCGTCCGCCAGCAGCACGTCGTCCATACCCTCGACGCGGGCTTCGGCGGTCGCGGAGAGGCCGACCGCGAACTCGACGTCGTCGGCGAACTCCGGGGAGAACGTGGAGACGAGGAGCGCGTCGTCGCCGAAGGCCTGCCCGAGGAGTTTCGCGTCGCCCTCCTGGACGCGGACCGCGGAGGTCGCGCGGTCGGAATAGTCGATAGACGCGTGGGCGCGCTCGGCGGCGTCGATGAGCGTGTCGACCTCGCGTTCCGTGACCAGATTGAAGTCGTGGCCGGCGGTCGCGTGGGGCGGGAACGCCAGCCCGGTCGCGGACTCGGCGACGCGCTGCGGGAGGTTCCCGCCCCCGATTTCCCCCATCGGGCCGGGGTGAATCATCGGCAACACGAACCGCGCTTTCTCCTCGCCGTCGCCGGCGTTCCGGAACGCCAACACCGTCACGGGGACGACTGCTTCCTCCCCGATTTGCTCGAAGAAGTCCTCCAGTTCGCGGGTACCCTCGGCGATGTGACCGATGAATCCGCTGACGAAGTCGAGGACGCTGACGCCGAGGCTGCGTTTCCACGGGCGGTCGATGGCGAGGACGAGCCCGTAGGCAGCGACGCCGTACAGCGCGGTCAGCGACGCCAGTAACACGAAGTCCCGGGGCGCGAACGCGTACTGGATTTCGGGGGGCGCTTCGGCGGGCCGGGAGAGGAACGCGTTCACGAGCCGGCCGCCCGTCGTGAGGTAGTTCATCGTACCGCTGTAGACGAACAGCAGGAGGCCGGCGGTCGCCGTCTGGATGCTCGCGGGAATCGCGGCGACCAGCGGGGAGTCCCGGGAGACCGCCAGCACCACGAGGAACCGTATCGCGAACACGAGCCCGAGCGCCGCGATGAGCGCGTCGAAGACGAAGTTCTGCCCGAAGCGGCCGGTGAGCGTGGCGACGACGCCGGCAGCCACGAGCACCATCACGACGACGACCTCGCAGGCGAACGCCAGCAGCGAGGACCGACTGTACGTGAGTTGGCCGCCGAAGTAGCGGTCGACCGGCGTGGTCGCGAGGCTCGCAACGACCGGCGGCACGCCGATACAGAACACGCCCGGCCAGGCGTCTTCGCGGACGTACTGGCTGTCGAAGGCCGCGACGCCCGCCAGCGCCGCGATGACCAGCGAGAGCGCGACGCTCGTGTACCACTGGGGTGCGCGGAAGATGTACTTCGAGAGGCTCGCCAGCTCTCCCTGCGTCTCCGTCATGGGCCTACTCGCAGACCCGGACGAAGTTCTCGAAGACGGCTTCGCCCTCCTCGGTGTGCGCGACCTCGGGGTGCCACTGGACGCCGTAGAGGTCGCGGTCGGTGTCCGAGATGGCTTCGACGTCGCAGATGTCGCTGCGGGCGGTGCGCGTGAACCCCTCGGGGACGTCGACAACCTCGTCGGCGTGGCTCGCCCAGACGCGGGTTTCGGGCGCGAGCGACCCGACGAGTGGGTCGTCCTCGTCGAGAATTTCGACGTCGACGTCCGCGTAGCCGCCGTAGTCGCCGGACTCGACGCGACCCCCGAGCTCCGTCGCGATGAGCTGCATGCCCAGACAGATACCGAGGACCGGGATGTCGAGGTCGAGGAACTCGGGGCAGTTCCCGACGTCGTCCATGTCGGGGCCGCCGGAGAGCACGAGACCGTCGGCGTCGATGTCCGCCGGCGGCGTCGTGTTGTCGACGGTCTCGGTCTCCACCCCGTCCATGTCCCGGAGCATCCGGTGCTCCAGGTGGGTGAACTGACCGTGGTTGTCGACGACGAGGATGCGTGTCATTAGGGCGGGCTACACGATTCGCGACTAAAAACCCACTCGTTCGGAGTTACAGCGTCGACGGGTCGAAGCGCCGGTTCTCGCCGTCCCACGCCCCGAGGTCGCGGTCGGCGCGCGTGTCGACGTACGCTTCGAGGCTGTTGCCCGCGGGGTCCGAGAAGTACAGCGCCTTGCTGATGCCGTGGTCGACGGGCGTGGAGGGGACGCCGCGCTCGCAGTGCGCGGCGTAGACGTCACCCAGATTCTCCTCGGAGTCGACTTCGATTGCGGCGTGATAGAGGCCGACACCGCGACCGGGGTCCGGGGCGTCCGCGCCGACCGCCTGTAGCGCAACGTCGTGGTGGTGCTCGCCCCACGAGAGGAACGCGAACCGTCCCTCCGTCTCCGTGGTTTCG
>CAXREU010000160.1:0-4789 GCA_964229715.1 Halobacterium sp. | reverse complement strand
GCGCGGCCAGCGCTGGTTCTCGCCGAAAGTGGCGGCCGCCCTCCGCGACCTCGACCCGGATGTTGTCCACGGCACGAGTCGGACGCCCGGTCACGTCTACGGCGCACGCTGGGGCGCGCTCCTGGCGGGCGCCGTAGACGTGCCCGGGCGTCCGACGCGGGCCGTGGACAACATCCGGGTCGAGGTCGCGGAGGGCGGCAGCCCCTGTCGGCGAGAACCAGCGCTGGCCGCGCTGGGCAGTGACGGCGTGGTACGTCAGGTCCTCGTGCTCGAACGTGTCCGGTTGTCCCTCCCACCACTGCGCACAACAGACGTGGACGTCGTGGCCGCGCGCCGCGAGCAAGTCCCCCAGCAGGCGCAGGCGGTCGACGTCGTCGGCGTCGACGTGGTGGGCGGTCGTCTCCGAGACGAACGCCACGCGCATACTCGCCGGGACGTAGTACGCCGGTAAAAACGGTTCTGTTCCGCGTTGTCGTGTTGCGCGGTTCCGCGTTCGGCACCGCTTACGCGACGTGGCGGCCCGGTAGCGGGTCACTACCTTTCCCGGGTGTCGCCGACAACTCACACCATGGCAGTCACGATTAGCATCGAAATCGAACTCGGCTGGGGTGTCCACGACATCGGCGCGTATCCGCACTTGAGCGCCGACGGCGGGGCGGAGCGAGCGGCTCTCCGACGACTGCTGGACTACTGCGACGAGGCGGACGTCCCGATTTCGTTCGACGTGGTCGGTCACCTCTTCGAATCGACGTGCGACGGCGTCCACGACGGCCCACACGGGGAGGGGTGGTTCGAGAACGACCCGGGGTCGGACGCCGCACGCGACCCACTGTTCTACGCCCCCGGAATGGTGCGCGAGATACTGGACCGGCCGACAGACCACGAAGTCTGCACGCACCCGTACTCCCACGTCATCTGCGGGGACGCGTCCCGGGAGACCGTCGCCTGGGAACTCGACCGCGTGCAGTCGACCCACCGTGCCGCGACCGGTTCGGAGACGGTGTCCGTGGTGCCGCCGCGGCACTCTCGGCCGCCTTCGTCCGCGCTCCGCGAGGCCGGCATCGAGGTGATGCGGATGAGTCGGGACACGAGCGACCGCAGCAGGGCCAGTCGCCTGAAAGAACTGCTCGTCGGGCCACACCCGGTGTTCGAGCCCGCGCTCGTCGACGGCGTCGTCGAGACGTACTGCACGTCGTACCCGTCCCTGACGTCGTCGGCGCTCCCGTCGGGCCAACAAACGCCGCTCGGGCCCTTTCGCGCGATGCCCGTCCGGGTCCGGCAGTTCCTCCACCGGCAGTACCTCAGCCGCGCTCTGGACGCGGCCGTGGAGCGCGACGGCGACTGTCACCTCTGGTGTCACCTCTACGACCTCTCGAACGAGTACCAGCTCCCGGGCGTCGGGGCGTTCCTTGCGGAGCTCGCTACCAGACGCGACCGCGGGGAGTTGGCGGTCCGGACGATGGCGGAATTGAACGAGGCGGTCCGCGCGAACCCGGAGGCGCAAACCCGTGCCTGAGGACGAGCCGACTCGCGTCTGCCTGCTGACCGCCGGGGCAACGCTGCCGGCGTGGGCGGCGACGGCAGTCGAGCGGATGGTCGCGGAGACGTCGGCCGAGATTACGCTCGTCGTGGAGGACACCGCGACTACCGAGCGGTCGCCGGTCGACGCGCTGCGCCGGGTGGTCGAACTCCGCGAGTGGGGCGTCGTCGCGGCCGCGATGGAGCTGTTCGGCGACGAACTGGCGTCGGAAGCGCCGGTCCCCGTCCGGCGTATCGAGGGTGTCGCGGACGCCGACTGGGTGACCTGCGACCCGGTCGTCGTGGACGGCTGGAAGAACCGACTGACTGAACCAGCCGCCGACCGGATGGCGGACACCGACGTCGCCGTCCGATTCGGTTTCGGCTTCCTCGTGGGCGACGCGCTCACCGCCCCCGAGGAAGGCGTGTTGAGCTTCCACCACGGGGACTTCCGCGAGTACCGCGGGCAACCGATGGGGTTCTGGGAGTTCGTTCACGGTCGCGAGACGGCCGGCGTTACCGTCCAGCGCATCAACGAGACGCTCGACGGCGGCGAGGTCGTCGTCTCGCGGCGCGTCGACGTCGCGGACGCACCGACCTGGGGGACGGTACGACGGCGGCTCTTCGACGCCTCGGAGGGACTGCTCGCGGAGAGCATTCGCCGCCTCGGCCGCGACGACTTCGAACCCGAGACGCTCGCCGAGGCGGAACTCGGGGAACTCTACACCCACCCCCGAGGGCGGCCCGTCTTCACCTACCTGGGGAAGACGGCTCGCGGCGTCCTGTTCGGCTGACAGCGGCGTCGGTTCCGCGACCAGAAGCGCTATCGGCGCTGCGGGGGTGGTTTCGGCATGGCCTACGACATCGAGCGGTACCTGAACATCCGGAGCGCGGGCGGGCCGACGTTCGGCCCGACGGGCGAACTCGCGTTCACACTGGACGTCACGGGGTCGAATCAGGTGTGGCGCGTGGACGCCCCCGAGGCGTGGCCCTCGCAGTTGACGTTCCACGACGAGCGCGTGGCGTACGCGTCGTTCTCGCCGACACGGGACGAACTCGTCTACGGGAAAGACGTCGGCGGCGACGAGTTCTGGCAGCTCCACCGGCTCGCCGCGGACGGCAGCGAGGACGTCGCGCTCACCGCCGACCCGGACGCGAAACACCAGTTCGGCGGCTGGAGCCACGACGGCGACCGGCTGGCGTACGCCGCGAACCGCCGCGACGAAGCCACGTTCGACGTCTACGTGCAGGGCCGCGACGAGACGGGCGCGGACGCCGACCTGCTCGTGGAAGGCGACGACTACGACATGCTCGCGGCGGCGGGCTGGAGCCCCAGTGACGACCGGCTGTTGCTCCACGAGAGTCACTCGAACTTCGACGCCGACGTCTACGTGGTCGACGTCGTCTCCGGCGCGGTCACGCACGCGACGCCGTTCGACGAGGACGTGCAGTTCTCCTCGGTGGCGTGGACGCCGGACGGCGACGGAATCTACGTCTGCACGAACTACGGCGCGGACACCCACTACCTCGGCCTGCTCGACCCCGAAACCGGGGCCATCGAGGCAGTCGAGCGCGGCGGCGACTGGCCACTCGAATCCGTGGCGGTCCACCACGACACCGGGCGGCTGGCGTACGTCCGGAACGTCGACGGCTACAGCGAACTCACGCTCGCAGACAGCGACGGCGTGACGCTCGACGAGCACCCCGAGCCCGACCTCTTCGACGGCGTAGTCTTGGGGCTGAGCTTCGACAGCGACGCCGAGCGCGTCGCGGTGTCGGCTTCCTCGCCGACGGCGAACGGGAACGTCTACGTCGTGGACGTCGAAAGCGGCGACAGCCGCCGCTGGACCGACGCCGCCACTGCGGGCATCCCGAAAGAAACGTTCCGCGAGCCCGAGTTAATCCACTACGAGAGCTTCGACAATCTGGAGATTCCGGCGTTCCTCACGCTCCCCGACGGTGACGGCCCCCACCCCGTCGTCGTGGACTTCCACGGCGGCCCCGAGGCCCAGCGCCGGCCGTTCTTCTCGTCGCTGCGCCAGTACTTCGTGGACAACGGCTACGCCGTCTTCGAGCCGAACGTCCGCGGCTCCTCCGGCTACGGCACCGAGTACATGAATCTCGACAACGTCCGCAACCGGATGGACGCCGTGAAGGACGGCAAGGCGGGGGTCGAATGGCTCGCCGGCCGCGACGACGTCGACGAAGACCGCGTCGTCGCCTACGGTGGCTCCTACGGCGGATTCATGGTGCTGGCGTCGCTCACCGAGCACCCCGAGTTGTGGGCGGCTGGCGTCGACGTCGTCGGCATCGCGAACTTCGTGACGTTCCTCGAAAACACGGGCGACTGGCGGCGCGAACACCGCGAGGCCGAGTACGGCAGCCTCGCCGAGGACCGCGAGTTCCTCGAAGCCATCAGCCCCGTCAACAACGCCGACCGCATCCGCGCGCCGCTGCTGGTGCTGCACGGCGCCAACGACCCCCGCGTCCCCGTCGAGGAAGCCGAGCAAATCGTCGAACAGGCCAGCGCGCACGTCCCCACGGAGAGACTGATTTTCGAGGACGAGGGCCACGGCTTCACGAAACTGGAGAACAAGCTCACCGCCTACCGCGCGGTCGTGGACTTCCTCGACGAACACGTCTAACTACTTACGGCGCGGACGTCACCGTCCGCCATGGAAGTCGACCTGACGAACCCGTGGCTGTTCGGCGCGCTCGTCGTGGCGCTGTGGGTGGCGGTGTTCGTGGCAGCCGAACTGGTACTCCTCGATGGCGACCTCGCCGGTGCGGTCGTCCGCGGGGTCGCCGGCGGGCTCGCGTTCGCCATCGTGTACGCGTACATCCAGCGGCAGTGACTTCTCCCCGCGACAACTGTTAGTGGCAGCCCGAGCTACCGCCACGTGATGCACGCTGCCGTCGTCCTCGCACTCCCCGTCGTCGCGTACGCCGCGAGCCGGCTCGCCGGCGCTGCCGCCGTCCGCGCGGCGGACCGCGTGACGGCCGCGTCGCGACTGCGGCGCGCGAACCGCCTCTTGCAGGCCGGCGCCGCTCTCGTCGGCCTGTTCGCGGTCACCGATTCCGGCTTCGGCGACGCGCTCGCGGCCGCGCTCCCCGTACCGGTCGCCGTCAGCGCGTTCGGCGCGCTCGCCGCGACCGTGCTCGTCGGCGGCGTCCTGCCGGCACTCGCCGTCCACCTCGGCACGCGGCCCGCGTGGGCGCGCGTCACCGGGCGTGCGACCGACTACGCGGCGACCGTCCGGCGGTTCCTCGC
>CAXREU010000159.1:0-7199 GCA_964229715.1 Halobacterium sp. | reverse complement strand
TCGCGCTCGAAGCGCTCGGCGAGCTCGTCGGCGTCCACGCGAATCAGCGTCGGCCGGCCGTGCGGGCACGCGTACGGGTTCTCGCAGCCGTCCAGCCGCTCCAGCAGCGCCACCACCGACCCCTCCGTAAGCGACGTGTTCCCGGTCACCGCCGGCCGGCACGCGAGGTCCGCGAGCAGGTCGTCCGCGGCGTCCGCGACCGGGTCGCCGCCCGCGTCCGCCACGAAGTCCGCGAGCACGTCCCGCGCCAACTCGGGGTCGAGTACGTCCGCCAGCACCGCGGGCACGGCGGTCACGTGTGCCGTTCGCTCCGACAGCTTCGCGTCGATGCCGAGCGCACGCAGGTCCTCGATTGCCGCGTCGAAGACTGCCGCCTCCCCGGCCGTCAACTCCAGTTCGACCGGCGAGACGAGCGCCTGCGACGCGCCGCCGACCTGTTCCTGGAGGCGTTCGTAGTGCACGCGCTCGTCGGCCGCGTGCTGGTCGACCAACACCAGGCCGTCGTCCGTCTCCGCGACTACGTACGTCTCCGCCAACTGGCCGAGCACGCGCAACTCCGGCAGCGAGTCGAAGTCGTCCGCCGCGTCCTCGTCGTCCGCCCCGCTGGCCGGCTCCGTGAGCCGCGCGTTCTCAGTCGGCGCGTCGAACGACGAGCGCCCCCGACTCGCGCGCTCGCTGGATTCGCTCTCGCTCGTCGTTGCGCCTTCTCCCGGCTTGCTCGTGCTTGGCTCCTGTTCAGTTCCGCTCGGCTTCCGCTCGGTCGACTCGGGCTCGCTGTTCGACAGCGAGTCCGTCACGCGGCTCTGGTGCTCCGCGCTCTCCACGGCGACGTCCGCCGTGCTGGACTCGCGCGTCGCCGCTCGCTCCGCAGAAGTCTCGTCCTCGTCGCGCTCGTTCGCGGGGGAAATCGTCGCGTCTCCGGGCTTCGACGCACCCCGCGGTGCCTGCGAGCGCACGATACCCGCGTCCAGTAGCGCGTCACGCACCGCGTCCTCGACGGACGTCCGCACGCGGTCCTCCTGCTCGAACCGGACTTCCATCTTCCGCGGGTGAACGTTCGCGTCCACGCCCGCCGTCTCCACGAACAGCACCGTGAACGGGTAGCGGTCCGCGGCGAGCTGGCCGCCATAGGCGTCGAGGACGGCATCGCGGAGCACCGAGTCGCGGACCGAGCGCCCGTTCACGTACGTCGCGAGGTACTCGCGGGTCGAACGCGTCGTCTCCGGCTCCGAGACGTAGCCGTGCACGCGCTCGACCGGTCCCTCGGGCGTCGCGTCGACCGGAACGAGCGACTGGGCGACCTCGCGCCCGTACACCGACAGGGCGGCGTCCCGCACGTCCCCGGTGCCGGTCGTCGCGAACACCTCGCGGCCGTCGTGGGTCAGTGAGACCGCGACGTCGGGGTTCGCCAGCGCGTACCGCGTCACCGCGCGGTTGACGTGCGCGAACTCCGTCGCGGGCCGCTTGAGGTACTTGCGGCGCGCCGGCGTCTCCGCGAACAGGTCCGCGACCTCCACCGTGGTTCCGGCCGGCCGCCCAGCCGGCCGCACGTCCCCGATGTCGCCGTGTTCGACGGTCAGCGTCGACCCGGAGTCGCCGGCGTCCCGAGCGCGCGTCGTCACCGTCATCCGGGAGACGGAGCCGATGGTGTAGAGGGCTTCCCCCCGGAAGCCCAGCGTCGCCACCGCGTCAAGTTCGCTGGCGTCGCTGAGCTTACTCGTCGTGTGCTGGCGGACCGCCGCGCGCAGGTCCTCACCCGTCATTCCGTGGCCGTCGTCGGCGACCACGATTCGGTCGCGGCCGCCGCCCTCGACGGTGACGTCGATGCTCGCGGCGCCCGCGTCGAGGCTGTTCTCCACGAGCTCCTTCACCACGCTCGCGGGCCGCTCGACGACCTCGCCCGCCGCAATCTGGGCCACGGTCGCGTCGTCCAGCTCCCGGATGCGGTCGCCGTCAGTCATACTCGCCGGCAGGCGGCCCGCGCGTATCAATCCCGCGCTGCTACTCGTCCAGCCGCTGCTGCCACTCCTGTACGCGCGAGAGCAGCTCCACGGGCGGCGTCTCGTTGACGTCGACGTCCCGGAGGTCGTCGAGCACCTCGCGCGCCTCGGGGTCCAGTTCCGCTGTCTCGCCGCCGTTCGCAGCGCTCTCAGTATCCGCCGCCCGCTCGCCTGTGCTCCTCGCTTCGAACTCGCCGGCGTCGAGGTCGAACACCGCCTGGACAGGTTCGCTCGCGGAGCCCCGAGCTTCGACGGCCTTCTCCTCGCGGAGGCGGTCTAGTACCTCTCGCGAGCGGTCGACGACCGGGTCGGGGACGCCCGCGAGGTCCGCGACGTGCACGCCGTACGAGCGGTCGGTCGCGCCGTCCCGAACCGTCCGCAGGAAGGTGACGTCACCGTCGCGCTCCTCGGCGGCGACGTGGACGTTCGCGACGTCCGCGAGGTGGTCCGCGAGCGCCGTGAGTTCGTGGTAGTGGGTCGCGAACAGGGTTTTTGCTCTGACTTCGTTGTGCAGATACTCTGTGGCGGCCCACGCAATCGAGATACCGTCGTAGGTCGCGGTGCCGCGCCCGACCTCGTCCAGAATCACCAGCGAGCGCTCGGTCGCGGCGTGGAGGATGCGGCTCAGTTCCTGCATCTCCACCATGAACGTCGAACGGCCCTGCGCGAGTTCGTCCAGCGCGCCCACCCGTGTGTAGATGCCGTCCACGAGCCCGATGCGGGCGGCGTCGGCGGGGACGTAGCTGCCGACCTGCGCGAGCAGGACTATCAGGGCGACCTGCCGCATGTACGTCGACTTCCCGCTCATGTTCGGGCCCGTGACGACGAGGAACCTGCGTCCGTCGCCGAACCGTGCGTCGTTGGGCACGAACTCGGTGGTCTGCTCGACGACGGGGTGGCGCCCGCCCTCGATTGCGAGGTCGTCGCCGTCCACGAGCTCGGGCTGAACCCAGCGATTCGCGGCGGCGTGCTCGGCGAGGCTCGCAAGCGCGTCCAGTTCGGCGAGCGCGCGCCCGACGCGCTGGAGCGCTTCGGCGTGCCCGCCCACCCACTCGCGTAGGTCGTCGAACAGCGCGTATTCGAGGTCGCCGCGCTCCTCCTCGACGCGCAGAATCCGGCGCTCGCGCTCCTCGAGCTCCTCGGTGGTGTAGCGCGTGGAGTTCTTCAGCGACTTCACCTCGCGGTACGCCTCGGGCACCGCGTCGGTCTCGGAGTTCCCGACCTGAATGTAGTAGCCGTCGGTCTTGTTCCGGTCGACCTGCAGGTGCGTGATGCCCAGTCGGTCCTTCTCGCGAGCCGCCAGCCCACCCAGCCACTCCTCGTGCTCGCGGGCCTCTCGAAGTAGTTCGTCGAGTTCGTCGTCGTAGCCCTCGCGCAGCAGCCCGCCCTCGCGGAGCGTCTTCGGCGGGTCGTCGGCGCGCGCGGCGTCCCGTTCGGCGCGCACGCCTGCCGCTGCCTCGCGGTCCACCCCGTCCAGTACCTCCGTCACGGGCGAGTCGGCGAGGTCCGGGTCCGAGCCGAGGGCGTCCGCGGCCTCTGGGAGCGCACCCAGCGTCTCCCGGATTCGGAGCAAGTCCGTCGCGTCGGCCCGCCCGCCAGCCGCCCGGCTCGCGAGGCGTTCGAGGTCGTAGACGTCGGCGAGCACGTCTCGGAGCGCGTCGCGCGCGAGCGGTGCGTCCGCGAGCGCGCCCACCGCTGCCTGCCGCCGATTCAGTTCCGCGCGGTCCCGGAGTGGCCGCGTCAGCCACGCCTGGAGGCGTCGACCGCCAGCAGCGGATACCGTGTGGTCGAGCGTCGCGAACAGCGACCCGTCGCCGTCCCCGCCCATTGTCGCCGTCAGTTCGAGGTTGCGCTGGGTCGTCGCGTCCAGTTCGACGTGGTCGTCCGCGCGATAGGGCTGGAGGCGGGTCAGCGACGCCAGTACGCCCGCGTCCGTCGCCGCCACGTAGTCGATGGCTGCGCCCGCCGCTCGCGCTGCCGGACTGTCGCTGTCGACGCCGAGGCTGTCGAGCGCCCCGTCGCCGAACTGCTCGCGCACGCTGTGGGCGGCCTTCCCGGGTGCGAACGCCGACGCCTCGTGCAGCGTCAGCGTCGCGTCCGCGCGCTCCCGGAGCGCGCCGAGGAAGTCGTCGTCGCCCCGCAACTCGGGACCGGGCAGCACCTCTTCGGGGCTGAAGCGGGGGAGTTCCGTCAGCACGTCCGTCTCCGTTTCGGCGTCCGCGACGTGGAACTGGCCCGTCGTCACGTCCACGAACGCCAGCCCCCACGTCTCGTCGCGGACGACCGCCGCGAGGTAGCGGGCGTCCGCGCCGGTCACGTCCACGAACGTCCCGGGCGTGGCGACCCGGGTGATTTCGCGCTCGATGTCGTCGGCGCCGTCCTCGAGTTGGTCGGCGATGGCGACCCGGTGGCCGCGCTCTACGAGCGTCGCGACGTACGGCGTCAGGTCGTCGACGGGCACGCCCGCCATCGGGTACGACGACCCGTGCGCGGACTTCTCCGAAACTTGCAGGTCGAGGACGTCCGCGACCGTGCGCGCGTCCTCCGCGAAGAATTCGTAAAAGTCCCCGACCTGCATCGCGAGCAGGTCGGCGTCGGTCCCGTCTTTCAGGTCGAGGAACTCCTCGACTATGCCCATGGCTGGTTCCTCGCTCGCATCGTCGGAACGCTGGCCGCGCGTCGCAAAGAACCCTCCGGACGCCGCTCGGCGTTCGGCCGCGTCACTCGCCCCAGAACCGTTCGCGCCCGGTCTCGTAGGCGCTCCACAGCGGGTCGGATTCGGGTTCCGCGAGCGGGGCGCCGTCGACGGTGACGCGTTCGCCATCCGGTGTTCGCCCCCCGACTTCCCCCACTTCCGCAGCCGGAATGTCCTCGCTGTCAAGCGCCGCCAGCACCGCGTCCACGTCCTCGGGAGCGACCGTCGCAACCACGGTCCCCTCGCTGGAGGTCGCCCACGGGTCGATGTCGAAGTACTCGCAGACCTCGCGCACGCCCGGGAGCACGGGTACGCGCTCGCGCTCGACCGACAGCGAGACGCCGCTGGCGGCCGCGAGTTCGTGGAACGCGTTCGCGAGCCCGCGCTCGGTCGCGTCGTGCATCGCCGTCACGTTCCCGGCGGCCGCCGCGGTGAGCGCGTCCCGGACGGGACTGACGTCGTCGAAGCGCTCGCGGGCGGCTGCGACGGCGGCCGTGCCGATGGGGAGGTCGTCGCCGAACAGCACGCCGAGCACGCCCGTCGACTCGACTGCCGGTCCCTTCGTGACGACGACGCGGTCGCCCGGCCGCGCGCCGGTCGGCACCACGAGGTCGGCGGGGTCGCCTATCGAGAGCGCGGTCGCGCCGCCGACTGTCGGGAACGCGCAGCCCTCGTAGGTGCCCGTGTGCCCAGTCGTCAGGCTCGCGCCCAGCTTTTCGGCTTCGCGGTCGAAGACCTCCCAGATGGCGTCGAACGTCTCCGTGCTCGTGTCCGGCGGGAGGTTGAAGTCCACTGCGAGATGGGCGGGCGGGAGGCCCGACAGCGCGGCGTCGCTGACGCAGATGTGGAACGCGAACCACGCCGCCCGCTCGATGCCGAGGTCGCGGAGCACGAACACGGGGTCGGTCGCCATCGCGACGACGCGGTCGCCGACGTCCACGACGCCGAAGTCCGCGCCGTACGTCGGGCCGAGCCGGACGTCCTCGCGGTCCGCGCCCGTCCGCCCGGCGATGTGCTCCTCGAAGAACCGCCGGCTCGCCTTCCCGGAGTCCATACTCGTTTCTCGCTGCCCCGCCACAAGTACCCCGGCGGTTTTGCCGCTGCTCGGCACCCCCTGCCGAAAGTCAAAGCCCTTTACGTGAGCGCGGCTTACATTTGGTCAACGAAGACAATGCAGGGTCAGAACCAACAGCAGGCCTACGACCGCGGTATCACGATTTTCTCGCCGGACGGCCGCCTCTACCAGGTGGAGTACGCGCGGGAAGCCGTCAAACGAGGCACCGCGAGCATCGGCGTCCGCACCGAGGACGGCGTCGTCCTCGTCGTGGACAAGCGCACCCGCTCGCCGCTCCTCGAGGGCTCCAGCGTCGAGAAGCTCCACAAGGTCGACGACCACGTCGGCGCCGCCAGCGCCGGCCACGTCGCCGACGCGCGGAAGCTCGTCGACCACGCGCGCCAGCAGTCCCAGGTCGAGCGCGTGCGCTACGACGAACCCATCGGCGTTCGCACGCTCACGAAGGAAGTCACCGACCACATCCAGCAGTACACGCAGGTCGGCGGCGCGCGCCCGTTCGGCGTCGCGCTCCTCATCGCGGGCGTCTCCGACGGCGAACCCCGCCTCTTCGAGACGGACCCCTCGGGGACCTCCAACGAGTGGAAGGCCGTCGCCATCGGCTCGGACCGCTCGGCCATCCAGGAGTTCCTCGAAGACGAGTACGAGGCCGACCTCACCCTCGACGAGGGCGTCGACCTCGCGCTCCGCGCGCTCAGCGAGGGCCGCGACGACGAACTCTCCGCGGAGGGCGTCGGCGTCGCCACCGTGGACGCCGACTCCGAGCTGTTCCGCGAACTCGAGACCGAGGAGACCGCGGAGTACCTCGACGACCTCGAATAACCTGTCTCGCGGGCGCCGGCGGTACGCGCCCCCGCAGCAGTCCTTTTCCGCGCTCGCACCCTACATTTCTACATGAGCACGGAGTCACAACAGAGCGCACAGAAACCGATTCGCGTCGCGGACGGCGACGAACTCGCCGACGTCCTCGCCACCCACGACCGCGTCCTCGTGGACTTCTACACGAAGGGCTGCTCGCTCTGCCAGGCAATCGAACCCGTCCTCGGCAATATAGCCAAAGCCACGGGCATCACGGTCGCGATGGTCAACCCCGGCAACGACATCTCGTTAGTCGACGAGTGGGACGTGCGGAGCGCGCCGACGCTCGTCCTCGTCGAGGATGGTGAAGAAGTGGGGCGGCTCGCCGAGGGATTCCAGGGCGGTGACGACATTGAGGCGTTCCTCGACGAACACCTCGATTAGTCGTCGCTGGGCATTTCCTCGGGGACGTCGCGCTCGGTGACGTCCGGGAGATGGGGGTCGCGATTCGGATTCCTGCCGAACGCCGGCAGCCCGTCGGGTAACTGTGCTTTGAGGACGCGACGCAGCCGGTTCAGACTCGTCTTGTCGAGACCGTAGCGTTCGGCGAGCTCGGCGAACGCGGGCTCGTCGG
>CAXREU010000158.1:0-2216 GCA_964229715.1 Halobacterium sp. | reverse complement strand
GTAGGTCGCGAGCAGCAGAAGGGCTTTGCCCGTTCGTCGCCGACTTCCCCTATGACGCTTTTCGAGAGCGCGCGCGCCGTCGCGGGCGCCAGCGGAACCGGCGCCATCGACTGGGACGCCGTCGCCGAGGCCGCGAAGGCTGCCACCGACCCCGGTGACCTCGACCTCTCCGAGGCCGAAGCTGAAGCGTACGCCGCCGACGTCCGGGACGCCCGCCAGCAGCTCCGCGAAGTCTCCGGGCTCGATTTCGACGTCCCCGAGACCGTCGAGATTCAGAACCGCCACCACTGGGTCGACGCCAACGTCGAGACGTTTCGGCGGGCGTTCGAGCCGTTGAACGAGCGCGCCAGCTACCTCCCCGGCGTCGCGCGCTCGCTGAACACGGCGACCACCGCGGGCGCGCTCGCGTTCGTCTCCCGGCACGTCCTCGGCCAGTACGACCCGCTCCTGCTCGCCGACACCGTCGAGGGAACCTCGACGGGCCGTCGGACGCAGTCCGACGACACCTCCGACCACGCGCTCTACTTCGTCCACCCGAACGTCACCAAGGCCGCCGACAGCCTCGACGTCGCGTTCCCGCGATTCCGGCGCTGGATTGCGTTCCACGAGGTCACGCACGCCGCGGAGTTCGGCGCCGCGCCGTGGCTCGCCGACCACCTCGAAGACCGCCTCGAAGCCGGCGTCGCCGCGCTTTCCGAGGGCGATGTCGAACGCGAGGCGTTCGCGGAGTTGCACGTCGCGATGACTGCCGTCGAGGGGTACGCGGAGCTGTTGATGGACGAGGCGTTCGACGGCGAGTACGCCGACCTCCGCGCGAAACTCGACGCACGCCGCCGGGGCGGCAGCCCACTGACGAAGCTCGTCAAGCGCGCGCTCGGCCTCCAGTTGAAGCGCGAGCAGTACGAGCGCGGCCGCGAGTTCTTCGAGACGGTCGCCGCCGAGCGCGGGCTCGCCGGTGCCAGCCGCGTCTGGGACAGCCCGGAATACCTTCCGACGGACGCGGAACTCGGCGCGCCCCGAGCGTGGCTCGCGCGCGTCCCCGAGGCGTCGGGCGGGAGTGCCGAGTAGCTTTATCAGTCTTCGTCGCTAACTGTCCCCTATGAGCCGACTCAAGCGAGTGTTCAGTCGTGCGAAGTACGCAGCTATCGGCGCCGCCGTCGGCGGTGCGCTCGGTGGCATCGTCAGCCGCAACGCCGCGAGTACTGCCGCGGGTGTCGGCGCGCTCGTCGGCGCAATCATCGGTGAGAAGCGCGTCGACGTCACCACGATAGTCGACGACGTCAAAGACCGGAAGCCCGACACGGAAGTCGTCTCCCGCTCCAGCGACGACTAACTCCTTCTCGCGCTCCCGCGGCTATAAGTGTCGACAGTCTAATCTATTAGCTGAGGGAGACGGCATGCCAGCCACGTGTGGTATCTGCGAGGAGGACGTGCCGCTCGGGCACGCTATCCACGCGACAATACACACCAAGACCGACGCGGGAGTGGTCGATTACTACGTCTGCCAGCCGTGCTACGAGGACGAGCTGGCGCCGCTGTTCGAGAACTAGTGGAAGCCGCGGCCGACGTCGTCCTCCTCGACGAGGTCGTCGAGCTCCGCGTCGAGTAGCTCCTCAGCGTCCGCGAACTCCGCTTTGAGGTCGTCCATCGCGTCCGGGCGCCCGTACGGGTCGTACTCCATCGGGCCGAACGCCGGGCTCTCCAGAGCGTCCATCACGTCGTCGAAGAAGTCGCCAGGCGTCGTCGGCGCGTCCGCGTGCGCCTGCACCACTTGCTCGAGGTTGCTCGCGCGGTCCTCGGCTTCGTCCTCGTCCTTGACCGGCTGCTGGACGGCGAACCGGCCGCTACCGTCGTCCGGGAGGAAATCCGCGAGCCCGTCGTCGACCTTCCGCGCGACCCGCGTCCCGACCCCGCGCACCTCGAAGGGATTCTTCGCGTACGTCTTCAAGTGGTAGACGCCCTGCGACGGGTGGCCGAGGTAGAAGTCCTCGCCGACGCCGCCCTCGCGGTCGCCAGCGAGCGCGCGCCACCCTTCGGGGTCGGCGTTCGACTCCACGACGTCAGAGACGATGTCCTCCCAGTCCCGTACTCGCATTACACGAGACTAACGCGCAGGCCGACTTGAGTGCGTCGGCGGCAGCCGCGCTCACGACAACGTGAGTTCCTTCAGGCGACCTCCTGGCTCGCGGTTCCCCACAGTCACAGTTCGCGATAAC
>CAXREU010000157.1:0-2941 GCA_964229715.1 Halobacterium sp. | reverse complement strand
GTCCGCGCCGACCGCCTGTAGCGCAACGTCGTGGTGGTGCTCCCCCCACGAGAGGAACGCGAACCGTCCCTCCGTCTCCGTGGTTTCGAGCGCGAAGACGTCCTCGTAGAACGCGACCGCGCGGTCGAGTTCCCGGACCTTGAGGTGGACGTGGCCGAGGTGGAACGGCGTGTCGTTCATACCAGACGTTTGGCGCGAGGGCAGTTAGCCGTCGGGGTCGAAGTAGTGCTACTCGTCGTACCTGTCGGCCGCGGTGTCGAAGGAGAGTTCGGACTGTTCCTCGCTGCGCCGGCCCTCCGCGGCCGCGATAGCCTCGGGGTCGGGGCTGGCGTCATCGTCGATGCGCGCCCACGAGTCGTGGACTTTGGCGTGACACCACCGACAGAGGAAGACGGTGATTTCGTGGCCGACGTCCTCGCTGTCGTCGTACGCGAGGTGGTGCTCCTCGAGGAGCGGGCGCTCGTCGTCGTGGGCCTGCCGGCGCTCTTCGAGTCCGCAACGCGCGCACTCGCGGTCGCGCTGGCGGCACCGGTAGTGGGGGCAGTCCGCCCACTCCCAGTCGCCGTCCGCGACCGGGCACCGGAAGCCGTCGGCGCGGCGTTCGGCGGCGAACTCGGGGTCGTGCTGGCCGTGCTCGAAGGCGTACCGGCACTTCCCGTCGTCGGTCGCGTAGTCGCAGACGCCCGCGTGGTCGTAGGGGTCGTCGACCCCGACGGCGGTCCCGGTCGGCGTCTTCTTCACGCCCCGGCGTAGTGACCGGACGGGGTAACGCTTTTCGCTGCCCGCCGCCGACTCCGGGTGTGCACCTCCGCCACGAACGCGACGGCGACGCGCGGACGCTCGCGACCGACGTCGACGTCGCCGACTCGCTGTTCGCGCAGACCCGCGGGCTGATGTTCCGGCGGTCGGTCCCCGACGACTACGCGCTCGTCTTCGACTTCGACGGCGTCGCCAGACGCGACGTCCACATGCTATTCGTGCCGTTCGACCTCGACGCCGTCTGGGTGGAGAACGAGGAAGTCCAGCGCGTCGAACGCCTCTCGGCGTGGACGGGGCGCGGCGAGGCGCGCTGCGACACGCTCGTCGAACTTCCGGCGGGCGCGGCCGACGACGTTCGCGTCGGCGACTGCGTCTACCTCGCGAACTGACAGGCAACATCTGTCAGACCCCACACCTTCAAACGTGTGTGGCACGCCACCATAGGTACACCATGTCGGACCACACCGGCACGGAGGATAGAGTAAGTCGCCTCACGGCGGCTGGCCGAGAAATTCTCCGGCACTAGTTTCCCTGCCGCTCTCGACGGCGGCGCACCCGACGTACAGTTCCTCGACACCACGCTGCGCGACGGCGAACAAGCCCCCGGCATCTCGTTGTCCGCCGACCAGAAGGCGACAATCGCGCGCAAACTCGACGACACCGGCGTCTCCGTCGTCGAAGCCGGCAGCGCGTGCACGAGCGCCGGCGAGCGCGAGACGATTCGCCGCGTCACCGGCCTCGACCTGGACGCAACGGTCACGAGCTTCTGTCGCGGCATCCAGCGCGACGTCGACCTCGCGCTCGACTGCGACGTCGACGGCGTGAACCTCGTCGTCCCCGCCAGCGACCGCCACGTCGAAGAGAAGGTCGGCACCAGCCGCGAGGGCGTCCTCGACACAACTCGCGAGCTCGTGGAGTACGCCACCGACCACGGCCTTTGGGTCGAAGTCATCGGCGAGGACGGCTCCCGGGCCGACGACGAATTCCTCGCGGAGCTCGCCGAGACGACGGCGGACGCCGGCGCCGACCGGTTCTGCGTCGCGGACACCGTCGGCCACGCCAGCCCCGAGCGCGTCTACGAACTCGTGGACGCCGTCGCCGACTACGGCCCGGTGAGCGTCCACACCCACGACGACCTCGGGCTCGCCGTGACGAACGCGCTCGCCGGCGTCTCCGCGGGCGCGGACCTCGTCCACGCCACCGTCAACGGCGTCGGCGCGCGCGCCGGCAACGTCGCGCTCGAGGAGGTCGCGGTCGCGCTCTGGCACTGCTACGGCATCGAACCGCTGGACACCGAGCGCCTCTACGACCTCGCGTCGACGGTCGCGGAGGCCACGGGCGTCCCGCTCCCGCCGAACAAGGCCGTCTCCGGCGAGAACGCGTTCGCCCACGAGTCCGGCATCCACACCGACGGCACGCTCAAGGACGACCGCATGTACGAACCGTACTCCCCGGAAGCGGTCGGCCGCGAGCGCCGCCTCGTCCTCGGGAAGCACGCTGGCCGCGCGGGCGTCCGCGCCGCCCTCGCCGAACACGACGTCGAAGTCTCCGACGACGAACTCGCGGAAGTCGTCGAGCGCGTGACCGAACTCGGCGAGCGCGGCAAGCGCGTCACGGACGCCGACCTGCTCGCCGTCGCCGAGGACGTCCAGGGCGGCGACCGTGACCGCCGCGTCGAAGTGCTGGACCTCACGGCCGCCAGCGGCGGCGGCACCCCGACCGCGTCGGTCCGCCTGCGCGTGGACGACGAGGAGCACAGCGCCGCCGGCACCGGCAGCGGCCCCGTCGACGCCGCCATCGCCGCCGTCCGCCACGCTCTCGGCGACGTCACCTTCCACCTCGAAGAGTACCACGTCGACGCCATCACCGGCGGGACGGACGCCGTCGTCACCGTCCACGTCACCGTCTCGCGCGGCGACCGCACGGTCACCGTCGACGCCAGCGACAGCGACATCACCGCCGCCAGCGTCAACGCCGTCGTCGAAGCCCTCGACCGCCTCCTCCCCGAGAAGGAGACCGCGACGGCCGCGGACTGACGCGGTACTTCACTGATTTTCGCAGCCGGCACGTAGTCGCCTCCGCTCATACGGGGCGGGACTGAAAGGGGCGGCGTGCTCGCGTTTATGTAGTCGTCTCGGCGACCCCTATCCGCGACCGGAGGGAGCGGATATGTCGCCGAGCG
>CAXREU010000156.1:0-12784 GCA_964229715.1 Halobacterium sp. | reverse complement strand
CGCAGCGGCCGCGAGGTCGTGCGCGCTCGCGCCCGGGTTCGTCGCGAGCTCGGAGACGATTTGCCACGCGGCGTCGTCGTTGCACTTCGAATCGCGGCGCGCGGCGTTCACACGCGTGACGACCGGCGGTGCCTGCAAGAGGTCGACGACCGTCTCGGTAGCCGGCCCTGCGGGTTCGTCCGGCGTCGCGTCCGCGTCGTCGCTTCCGTCCCGGAGTTGGCTGCGCTCGCCGCGGCGCCGCAGCCGGTCCTGGACGGCGTCCACGAGCGCGTCGCGCGTCTCCTCAGCGGGCTCCCTGCTGACCGACGTATCGGCTGGCGACTCCACCGTTTCGTCGTCGGCTACCTCGCCGTCTGCGGTGTTTGCGGCGACCCCGTCCTCGAAGCGCGCTTCGAGTTCGTCGATGCGCTCCTCCAGGCGGTCGATGTGTTCGTTCTTCGTCTGGAGGGTCGCCTGATAGCTTTCAGGTGGGGAGCCGTCGCCGTGTGCGAGCGCGTTCGCCATCTTCCGCGCCGCGGCGGAGACGTCGCGCGCGGTCTCTAGTTCGGATTCTAACTCCGCGATGCGCTGCTCGCGGTTCTCCAGTTGCGATTCGAGTTCCGCGACGCGGTTCTGCTCCTGTTCCTTGCGGTCGGTGATGTCGCCGAGGTCCTCCATCAGCGACCCGCTGACGGACTTCAGGTCGGGGCGCTCGAAGTCGTCGAGGCCAGGGGTGGCGCCCGCGTCGAACGTGCGCTTGCGCTTGAACTGCACGCGCTTGACCATGTCGTCGCTCCAGTCCGTCTGAATGAACGCCTCACCGTCCCCCAAATCCACTACGTCGTCGGCGTAGTCGCTACCGACGATGCGGCCGACGACTTTCGTGTCGTTCTCCCACGTGAGCCGGTGCCAGACCAGCCAGTTCGCCTGCGTGATGAAGTCCTTCTTCACGTCCGCGGGGCGCTGGCTGATGCCGACCACGCCGAGGCCGTGCTTGCGGCCGCGCTTCCCGACCTTGATGAGGAGGTTCCCGGTCTCGCCGACGCCGCCGCCCTCCGGGATGTACTCGTGGCACTCCTCGACGACGAGCAGGAACGGCTTCTTGAGCTTCTTCTCCTTCGCGAAGAGGTGCCGGACCGTCTCCCGGAGCAGGTCGTCGGCCTCCTCATCGTCGAGGTAGCCGGAGACGTCCAGAATGATGGGGACGTTCTCCTCGAGGGCGAGGTGTGCGAGCTTCTCGGCGTGCTCGACGCTCACCTGGATGTCGCACTCCTCGTCGGCACCCGCGTGCAGGAGCTCGTACTCCTCCTTGAGGCCGTAGTACTCGCCGTCCGTGTCCACGATGAGCACGGGGTAGCCGGCTTCGAGGAGTTCCTCCACGACGACGCTCGTCGTGTTCGACTTTCCGCTCCCACTTTTCCCGGTGACGAACCCGCGGCCGGTGAGCATCTCCACGATAGGGAACTCCAGCCGGTCGCCGTCCGCCGTCTCCCCCACGTGAATCCGCTGGTCGCCGTCCGCTGCGGTGTCTGCCATCGCTGGAAGCCACACGAGCCGGGGAGAAAACCGTTGTCCTCGCTGACCTTACCGGCTGCCGGGGTGGCCGTCTGGAAGGCCGCGGCGGCCGAACGTCGTCTCGCGGAGCGTCTCGCCGTCGTACTCGTCGCGGAGCAGCCCGCGCTCGCGGAGTTCGGGAACGACGAGGTCGACGAAGTCCCGGAGGCTGTCGGGACGGGCGACCTCCTTGACGTTGAAGCCGTCGACGCCGACGTCCTCGAACCAGTACTGGAACTCGTCGGCGACCTGCTCGGGCGTCCCGACCACGACGGGCGAGGTAGTGCCGAGGCCGGCAAACTCCGCGACCTCGCGGACCGTCCAGTCGCGGTCGTCGTTGGACGTGAACGCGTTCACGACGCCCTGGATGGCTTCGGTCTCGATGTGTTCGAGCTGCTGGTCTGGGTCGAGCTCGGAGAGGTCCATGTCGACGAACCCGGACAGCAGCGCGAGCACGCCCTCGGTGTCGATGGCGTCCGTGTACGCGTCGTACTTGGCTTCCGCGACGGCTTCGGTTTCGCCGACGATGGGGACGATGCCAGGGAAGAACGCGAGGCTGTCGGGGTCGCGGCCGTGAGAGGCCGCGCGCTCGCGGAGGTCGTCGACGTAGTCCTCGACGGCGTCGGCGGAGGGCTGGCTGACGAAGACGGCTTCGGCGTGCTCGGCGGCGAACTCGCGACCGCGGTCCGAGGAGCCCGCCTGATAGAGGACGGGCGTGCGCTGTGGGGACGGCTCAGCGCCGTGGGGGCCGGGCACGTCGAAGTAGTCACCCTCGTAGTCGATGGAAGAGACCTTTTCGGGGTCCGTGTAGACGCCGCTGTCGCGGTCGTGGACGACCGCGTCGTCGTCCCAGGAGTCCTCCCAGAGTGCGTAGAGCACGTCCATGAATTCGTCGGCGCGGTCGTAGCGCTCGTCGTGGTCCATGCGGTCGTCGTAGCCGAGGTTGTCCGCGGCGGATTCGAGGTACGACGTGACGATGTTGAACGCGACGCGGCCGTCGGTGACGTGGTCGAGCGTGGAGAACTCGCGGGCGAGCTGGTAAGGGTGGTTGTACGACGTTGACTTCGTGATGGCGAACCCAAGGTCGTCGGTAACTTCGGCCATCGCGGGAATTAGGTACGCGGGGTCGTTCGACGGCGTCTGAACGGCCTTCTCGACGGCCGTCTCACGGTTGTCGCCGTAGACGTCGTAGATGCCGCGGACGTCGGCGAAGAAGACGGCGTCGAAGCCGCCGCGCTCGGCGGTGCGCGCGACGTCGGTCCAGTAGTCGCGGTCGTGGTAGCGGTGGGACTGGTCGCCGGGGAGTTGCCACGACCCGACGGAGACGTGCTCCACGGAGTCCATCGTGAAGAGGTTCAGCCGCATCCGGTCGGTCATTACACCTGGGTAGGGGAATGTGGCGTTTAACTCGGCCGGTCACGACGCTCGCGTGGCGTTGTCACTGACGGCGGCAACGCTCACTGAGTTCGGGGCTGACAGGCGACGAATCAGTGCCGGCACGGCGCGTCGCACTCCCGCGGAACCGCGCCGGGTAGCGGTCAGAGCACGCGCCGGGGTGGTCCCGGCTTCCTACTTGAACGTTCGTCAGCAGGAGCAGTAGTAGTCGCGGCCGCCGAACTCGACGTCGAGGCGGTGCGCGATTGGCGCGGGGTCGCTGGGCCGGTAGACGGCGGTCGTGAGGTCGCCGCTGGTCTCGAAGTCGCCGGAGACGAGCGCTTCCCAGTCGTCCGTGGCGAGGACGTCCGCGAGGTCGCCGCTGGCGAGCAGCGGGAGGTAGTCTTCGAGGGAGAGCCAGCGCGCGTCCTTCGTGGGGTCGGGGTCGTAGTCGACGTCGGTGACGTCGGCGTAGGCGGCCATCGGGAGGTTCGCGCCGGCCTGCACGGGCATGCTAATCCACTTCCACGGGCGCGTGTTGACGTCGAGGAGCACGAACTCGTCGCGGTCGCGGTCGTAGACGAACTCGGCCTCGCTGATGCCGTGGTAGCCTGCCGTATCGATGACGGCGAGCGCGCGCTCCCGGATTTCGGGGCGTTCGACGCGCTCGACGACACACGAAGTCCCGTAGCCGAGCGGCGCACGGACGCGGGCGTTCCCGACGACCGCGATCGGGTCGCCGTCCTCGGGGACGTAGGAGGCCAGCGAGTGGTCTTCGCCGCGCGCGACCGGGACCTTCTCCTGGGCCATGATTTCGATGCCGGTCTCCTGGGCCATCCCGACGACGTCTAGGTACTCCTCGCGGTCCGCGACTTCGATGACGTTCGTGCCGACGGCCTCCTCGAACTCGCGCTTGCGCGCGGGCTTGATGACTAAGGGGAAGCCGAGTTCGTCGGCAGCCTCGTCAGGGTCGACCACTGAGAGCCGGTACGTCTCCGGATAGGGAACTCCGAGGTCCTCGCACGTCTCGTACAGTGAGGACTTGTCGAGGACGGCGTCCATCGTCTCGCTGTCGGCGAACGGCAGGCGGACGCCCTCGGGTTCGGTCTCGGCGAACGCGAGCGCCCACTCGTCCATGCAGCCGAACGCGACCGGCTCGTGGTTCAGTTGTGCGGCGAGTTCCTCGACGTCCGCGCGGAAGCCAGCCGCGTCGTCCAGCGGATACGTGATGCGGCCCGCGTAGTCGACGGCGTTCGACGGGGGTGCAGCGCCGTCCCCGGACCGGTCGAGGGCGACGACGGGGACGTCGTGGGCATCGAGCGCGCGAGCGACGGAGACGCCCGTGACATGCGCGTTCGCGACGAACGCCGGCGGTCGGTCGAAGTCGGCGGCCGCGAGCGCGTCGCGGAGGGCCGCGAATTCGTGGAAGGTCATGGGCTGGCTTGTCGGTGCCGGGGCTAAAGCGGTCTGATTCCCGTCCTGGGCCGCCGGTATCCCGGGGTGGTCGCCGTTCGGGCTTCCCTTCTCGGGGGCGTCAGTGCCGTAGCCGCCGGCCACGCCGACGGAGCGGGTTCGAAGCCTTTATTCGCGCGCTGGCCGTGAGCCTCCAGTAGTAACCATGTCGGACAACCCGGCCTCCATGTACCGGAAAATCGACAAGCCGTCGTACACCCGTCGCGACTACGTCACGGGAATTCCGGGCTCGAAGATTGCACAGCACCAGATGGGCGACCTGCAGGCGGACGCCGAGGACTACCCCGTCCAGATTAGCCTCGTCCCCGAGGAGGAGTGTCAGCTCCGCCACGGCTCGATGGAGGCTGCGCGCCTGTCCGCGAACCGCCACCTCATCAAGGAACTCGGCGAGGGCAACTACAAGATGCAGCTGCGCAAGTTCCCCCACCAGATTATCCGGGAGAACAAGCAGGCGACCGGCGCGGGTGCGGACCGTGTCTCCGACGGGATGCGCCAGGCGTTCGGCGTCCCGGTCGGCACCGCGGCCCGCATCGCCCCCGGCGACAAGCTGATGACGGCGTACTGCGACGTCGAGCAGGCGGCGGCAGTCAAGGAGGCGTTCCGCCGCGCGTACAACAAGATTACGCCGCCGTGCAAGATTAACGTCGAGCGCGGCGAAGAACTGCTGGTCCGGTAATCCGGCCGCTTCTCTCCGACTTTTCCTCGCGTAGCGACGGCTTTCCTGATGGCTTCTCAATGCCGACCGGCGTCTTTTAGTCCCGCAGCGACGACGCCAGCGTATGCTCGGGCTGGCGGTCGCCAACGACACGGAGACGTTCGAGCGGATGCGCGACCCACTGGCGGACCGCGGGATTCGCGCCGAACACGTCTCCGTCCGCGAGCACGTGACTCCCCTCGCGGACCCACCGTTCGACCCGGCGCGCTTCGACGCGGGGTTCGTGTTCCCGGGGCGATTGATGGAGGGCGGCGTCGTGGACGCGGTCCACGACGCACCGTGGGTGAACGACCGCGCGGCCGTGCTGCGCTCCCGGAACAAGGCGGGCGCGCTCGCGACACTCGCGGACGCCGGCCTCCCCGTCCCCGAGACAGTGTACGTCTCGAATCCCGCCGATGAAGACGACGTTCGGGCGGCGTTCGACGCCGTCGACGCGCCCGTCGTCGTGAAGCCGAACTCGACGACGCGCGGCGTCGGCGTCACGAAAGTCCACGATGCGGACTCCCTCGATGGAGTGACGGATTACCTCGAACTGGTCCACGACTACCGCGCGACCGGCGACAAGTCCTACCTGATTCAGGAGTTCCTGTCGGACGCCGCGGACTACCGCGTGATGGTGCTGGACGGCGAGGTTGTCGGCGCCGTCCAGCGCGCGGCGCCCGACGGCTGGAAGCACAACGTCCACCGCGGCGCGGACGCAGCAGGCGTGGAGTTGCCGGCGGAGCTTCGGGAACTCGCGGTGGACGCCGCGGAGGCGCTGGACGTGGCCTTCCTCGGCGTGGACCTGCTCGTGACAGCGGAGCGGGTGGTCGTCAACGAGACGAACGCACGCCCGACTATCGACGACGAGGAGAAGTACGAGGACGGGTTCTACGACCGATTGGCGGCGCTCGTCGAGCGAACCGCGGAGCGCTGATTATTCGACGTCGATGTTCGTCGACTCGCCGGTGCGCTCGAACGTGACTTCGAGGATGCCGTTGTTGTAGCTCGCAGCGCCCGAACGCGGGTCGACGGGGCCGGGGAGGCTGATGCGTTCGTCGTACTCGCGCAGGTCGCTGCTCGCGCTGATGGTGACCTGTTCGCCGTCGCACTGCACGGAGATGTCCTCCTTTTCGACGCCCGGGAGGTCGGCGATGACGCGGACCTCGTCGTCGGTCTCGTGGACGTCGACGTGGGTGTCCGTCGAGAAGCCGGACTGGTCGCCCTCGAACCCGTTCGTGCCGTCCATCATCTCGTCCATCATCCGCTCGATTTCGCGGAAGATGTCGTCGAATGGGTCGTCCCGGTCGTCGCGTCTCATACCCGAGGGTTAGGCGGCGTGCTGGAAAAGCGTTCGGACTGTCTCAGATGCCGAGGGCGTCATTGGTGGTGGCGACGGATTCGGCGGCGTCGGCGCTGTCGGTGACCGCGCGAATCGCGTCGACGTTCTCGGGGACGACGTCGGATTCCTGGTGGATGGCCTGGAAGCAGTAGAAGTCGCTGCCCTCGGTCGTGACGGATTCGCCCCAGAGGCAGTTCTCCCAGAGGTCGCCGCGGGGGCGGCCGCGGTCGAGCGCCCACTCCTTGAGCTGGCCGGTGCCCTCGATGCCGAGGTGTTCGTCGACGACGGTGATGCGGGATTGCTCGCCGAGCAGCTCGCGGACTTCGTCGGCGTCGGGTTCGGCGGCGAGCGTGATGTTGATGGCGTGCATGTGCATGAGCGTCGTCGGCACCTTCAGCCCGAGCGTGTCGATGTCGAGGTCGGGGAAGATTGTGTTGACGTCGGGGCCGTGGTGGCTCGGAATTGAGATGGGGTCCGGGAGCGCGTCGTTGATGGGGCCGCGATTCGGCTGGCTGGGGTCGCCGCCGCGGCGCACGAGCGTCGCGCGCACCTTCTCGACGCCGTAGGCTTCACGGAGCGGCGCGAGGAGCCGGGAGAGTCCGGTCGTGTTACAGGAGACGACGCGCACGTGGTCGGCGTCGACTGCCTCGTCGTAGTTCGAGCGCGCGTTGAACGAGACGTCCGCGACGTCGGCGTCCTCGCCGCCCTGATAGATGGCGGGCGTGTCGTACTCCTCGTAGAGCGCGCGGTTCTGCGCGCCGATACCGGAGGGCGTCGCGTCCACGACGACGTCGCTCTGCGCGACGAGGTCGTCGACGAGGCCGGCGGTCTCGATGCCGGCTTCCGCGAATTTGTGCGCGCGGTCCTCGATGGCGGCGTAGAGGTCGTAGCCGCGCTCAATTGCCTGTTCGGCTTCGTAGTTCGGGCTGGTCTTGGCGACGCCGACGACGTCCATGTCAGGCTGGTCGCGGACCGCGTCCGCGACGCGCTTCCCGATGGTGCCGTAGCCGTTGATGCCGACACGAATCCTACACGAGAGTGCCACGTCCCGGCGGTTAATCGTTTCGCAGCACCGATTTACCGCGACGCGAGTGAATCCACCCGTGGGCGAAAGCAACAAGACCTAACGCGGGGCCGCGAGAACGACCCAGTATGACCGACCTGCGAGCGGCCGCCGAGACCGCCGTCGAACAGTGCCTCGGCCTCGAAGCCGACGAGTCCTGCGTTATCGTCACGGACGACAAGCGCCAGCCCATCGGCGAGGCGCTGTACGACGTCGCCAGCGAGATTACGGACGCGACGATTCTGCGCTACCCGCCGGGCGACCAGCACGGCGAAGAGCCGCCCAGTCCCGTCGCCGCGGCGATGCTGGACGCGGACGTGTTCCTCGCGCCGACGACGAAGAGCCTGAGTCACACGCGCGCTCGCGGCGCCGCCAACGACGCCGGTGCTCGCGGCGCGACCCTTCCCGGCATCACGGAGGACGTGTTCACCACGGGGCTGGACGCCGACTACGAAACCATCGCCCAGCACTGCGAGGACGTGCTCGCGCAGGTCGAGGGCGCCGACGAACTCCGCGTCACTACGCCCGCGGGCACGGACATCACGTTCGAGCCGGGCGCCCGCGAGTGGCGCGACGACACCGGCATCGTCCACGAGCCCGGCGACTTCTCGAACCTCCCCGCGGGCGAGGTGTTCGTCTCCCCCGAGAACGCCAACGGGACGTACGTCGTCGACGGCACGATGATGCCCCACGGCCTCCTCGACGAGGACGAACAGCTCCGCTTCGAGGTCGAAGACGGCTTCGTGACGGACATCTCCGACCGCGGCGTTCGCGAGCAGGTCGAGGCCGCCAGCGACCAAGTCGGCCGGGACGCGTACAACCTCGCGGAGCTCGGCATCGGCACGAACGTCGCCGTCACCGACCTCGTGGGGAGCGTCCTCCTCGACGAGAAGGCCGCTGGCACCGTCCACATCGCCATCGGCGACGACGCCGGCATCGGCGGCGACACGGACGCGCCGCTGCACCTCGACGGCATCATCCGAGAGCCCACGGTATACGCAGACGGTGAAGAAGTCGACCTGCCGAGCCCGTAACTCCGGACTGACCAGTCGGTAGTGGATGGACTGAAAGGGGCGGCGGGGTCGCTAGCCGAGGCGGCGCAAGCACCGCAGCGAAGCGAGGAGCGCAGCGAGCCCGCCGGGGCTTTCGAGGAAACGTCGTGGAAGCCAGCGAAGAGGCGAGCTAGTCCTAGCTTCAAAACCCTAACTCCGCGGTCTTTTACGTACGGGGCCGCTAGAGGGCTGTATGAGCGACAACGTTGGGGAGCACGTCCCCTTCGAGTGTCCGTCGTGTTCGCCGGACCTCGAAACCGTCCACGAGGTACTCACCACTGGTGGCGGGAACGCGACCGTGAAGTGTACCGACTGCGGCCACGTCCACAAGGAACCCATCGAGGAGGAGACCACCGTCAGCGTCGATGTCGTCGTCTCCCAGGACGGCGAGTCCTTCACCGGGACCGCGGAGTTCGACCCCGAGGAGACCATCTACGAGGGCGACGAGTTCGTCGTGGAGACCGAGGAAGTCATCGCGCAGGTGCGCGTGACGAGTATCGAGGCCGGGCCGGAGGACCGCACGACGCGCGCCGACGCCGCCGACATCGACACCGTGTGGACGCGCGAGGTCGGCAACGTCAGCGTCGACATCACCATCAACCCCAAGGAGGACAGCGAGGAAGGCAGCCGGAGCATCGAGGTCCACGTCCCCGGGGACTACGAATTCACGGTCGGCGAGACCGAGGAGTTCGGCGAGGAAGCGTTCACCATCACGGGCATCCACGTCCGGGAGAATGCGATTGACAGCTACAAGTTCCCGAAGCTCGGCGACGAGGGCGACATGGTGTTCGCGAAGGACATCAAGCGCGTCTACGGCGACGACGAAACCAGCGGCGCCTGGTCGCCCTGGTAGCTGATTACTGACCCTGGACCCATGACCGAGGACGAATCCGGGACTAGCGACGGTTTCCAGGACGAACGTGACGAGCTCGCGGACGCGCTCGCCGCGCGCCCGAACGTCACCGAGCACGTCGCGGACGCGATTCGCGCGGTGCCCCGTCACGAGTTCCTCCCACCGAAACACCGCGACGCGGCGTACGACGACCGCCCGCTCCCAATCGGAGAGGGACAAACCGTCAGCGCGCCCCACGTCGTCGCCATCATCGCGAGCGAACTCGACCTCCGCGAGGGCGACCGCGTCCTCGAAATCGGGACGGGCTGTGGCTATCACGCGGCGGTCACCGCCGAACTCGTCGGCACCGAGGGCGTCTACTCCGTCGAGTACGTCGCGGACCTCGCCGAACAGGCGCGCGAGAACCTCGCCCGCGCGGGCTACGGCGACGTGTCGGTTCGCCGGGGCGACGGCCACGACGGCTGGCCCGAGCACGCGCCCTACGACGCCGCGTATCTGACGTGTGCCGCGCCCGAGTTCCCGGACGCAGTCGTCGAACAGGTGCGGGACGGCGGCCGGCTGGTCGGCCCGATTGGCGACGCCAGCCAGCGCCTCGTCCGCGCCGAGAAAAACGAGGACGGCGGGCTCGTGGAGTCGGACGAAGGCCCCGTGCGGTTCGTGCGGATGCAGGGCGGCGAATAGGACGAGCCTATTTTTGGGATACTGTAATCGTCGTCTACGCTTCCTCGAAAGCCCCGCATCTCGAATGGGTAGCCGGCAACCGAATTTATCCGGGCGGGCGCCGAGACGACGAGTATGGATTACCGCGAGCTGTTGCTGTTGCGGGCGGCCCGGGAGACGGGCGTACTGGACGCGCTCGTCTCGAACGCGTACACAGTGGATGATGTCGCACGCGAGGCGGGCGTGACCGAGCGCGCTGCGCGCGTGACCGTGGACGCGCTCCTCGACATGGGGCTGCTGGAGGACGTCGAGGAAGGCGTGGAGCCGACGAATCGAATGCTCGGGTTCGTCACGAAAACCGACGTGCGCTCTATCGGCCGGCTGCCCCACGAACTCGACATCGTGGAGGCGCTCGTCGACCTCCCGGAGACGATGCAGACCGGGGCGGTGCCGGAGCGACCCGGGAACTGGACGCGAAACCGGCTCGGTGCGCGTGCCGCCGAAGACGACGCCAGCGTTCGCGCGGCCGTCACCGCGGCCGTCCGCGAGCACCCCGATGCAGAGAACGTGCTCGTGGTCGCGGACGGACCGGGCCGACACGCCGTCGAGTTCGCTCGGCGCGGATTCGACGCGACGCTACTCGACACGCCGGCGGTCGTGGACGCCGTCGACCCGCTGCTGGAGCGCGAGCGCGTGGACCTCGTCTCCGGCGACCCGTTGGAGGGCGTGGAGGGTGTCGACGGCGAGTTCGACATCGTGTTCCACGCGGGCGTGGCCAGCGAGTACGGCCCGGACGACAACCGTCGGCTGCTGTCGGCCGCCAGCGACGCGGCCGCGGAGAACGCGCTCGCGATTCACGTCGACGCGTTCCGGAACGAGACGCCGAACGCCGGGGTGGCGGCGGAGTTGCTCGCGACGACCGAGCAGGGGGCGTGTTACGAGGAGGGCGCGGTCGGCGAGTGGTTCGCGGACGCGGGGTTCGCGGACGTCCGTGCGGGCGACGTTCCCGGCACCGACTACCGGTTCGTCGCCGGGCGCAGGCGCGCCACTCAATAGGCTGGGCGGCAATTCTCGGGTATGGAGTTCGCGGCGTTCCGGGCGGAGATGGTCGACAGCCTCGAACACGACACGAAGGCTGCCGTCCAGGCGAAGTCGACCGCGCGAGCGATGCGCGAGGTACCCCGCCACGAGTTCGTGGACGGCGGCCGGCGCGCGTACACCGACCAGTCGCTTGAGCACCAGGGCACGCGCGTGCTCGCGCCGTCCACCGTGGGCCGGCTCGTAGACGCGCTCGCGCCCGAGGAGGACGACGATGTCCTTGTTGTGGGTGCGGGCGTCGGCTACACGGCGGCTGTGCTCGCGGAAATCGTCGGCTCGGAGCGCGTCCACGCCGTCGACATCGACCGCCGCGTCGTCTACGACGCGCGCTCGAACCTCGCGGACGCCGGCTACGGCGACGTGCTCGTGGACTGCCGGGACGGCGCGCGTGGATTGGCGGAGTACGCGCCGTTCGACCGCGTGCTCGTGGAGGCGGCGGCCGTCGACCCGCCCGCGGCGCTGCTCGACCAGCTCGCTACCGGGGGCCGGCTCGTCTATCCGGAGGGCACGACCGACCAGCGCCTCGTCGCCATCGAGGGCCGGGAGACGGTTTCGGTGCACGGCCCCGTCGCGTTCGCGCCACTGCTCGTCGACGGCGAGCAGGCCAGCGCCGTCGAACGCAACCGGACCGTGCGAGAGGACCGCGAGCGCGCGGCCCAGGAAGCCCAGTCCCGGAAGGGCTGGGAGCAGGACTGGATCGACTGGGACTAGTCGCGGACGACGAGTATTTTTGTGTTCTCGCGGCGGTCCGCGTAGTCCGAGCCCGACGGCGGCTTCACTGAGATTTGGAGCGTGCCGTCGGCCTGGTTCGGGCCGAGCTGTGGGTCAACGTCGAGCGTCGCAACGCCGTCGTCACCCGTGGTTGCGGTCGCAACGCCGTCGAGGTCCGCGGTCCCTGCGTTTACCACGACTGTCGCGCCCGCGACCGGGTCGCCGTCCGCGTCAACGGCGGTCACGTCGACGGCCTGGTCGCCGGGCGTGACGACGTCGGGTTCGGGGCTGGCGTCGAGTTCGCTCACGGCGAGCGTGTCGACGCCCGAGACCATGCTGAGCATCACGCTGAGCGTCGCGACGCCGACCACGAACGCGATGACGAGCCGGACGGGCAGCCCTTCGATGGCGCGTTCGTCGCGCGCGAACTGGTCGAGCCGGAGCGGGTTGGAGTCGAACACGCCACGGGTTGGCCGCGGCTCCGTACTTGAATGCTCGTGCCGACGTTCATCCGGGAGGCCGAGCGAGAGCGTGGTATGGACGTGCTCGGCCGCGACTGCGGAGCGGACGAAGGGGAGGCGGTGTGTGGGCGGTTCGGACGGTATCTCGCGGCTGACCGGAGTCTCGGCGCGCGCGTCGGGGTGGACTTCGCGGGGCCGCACGCCGGCGTCGTCGTCGGGAAACGCGGGAGCGGGAAGTCGTACACGCTCGGCGTGCTCGCCGAAGGACTGGCCGAGACGGCCGGTGTCGCGCCCGTCGTCGTCGACCCGATGGGCGCGTTCGGCGGGCTCGCAGCGGCCGGCGTCCCTGTCGTCGAGCCGCGCGTGCGGGCGAGCGCGCTGCCGCCGCGAGCGTGGTGCGAGCTGCTCGACCTCGACCCGGCGGGTCCCGCGGGAACGCTCGTCTGGCGAGCTGCGACGGAAGCGGGGAC
>CAXREU010000155.1:0-8494 GCA_964229715.1 Halobacterium sp. | reverse complement strand
TCGGCGCGGGGTTCGCGGGTTACTTCTTCTCGCCGTCGGTCGTAGCGCCGACACGCATCTTTCAGGTCCTGCTCGGGTTCTTCCTCCTCTTCGGGCTGGCGACCCGCGCGGTCGCGCTCGTCGGGCTGCTGGCGTACCTCGTGGGGCTCGCGGTCCGGCCCGAGCTCGTGCTCGCCAGCGAGTACGTCGGCGGGTTCCTCGGCGTGCTCCTGCTGGGCGCCGGCCGCCCCAGCGCCGACCACCTGCTCCAGCAGGTCGCAGCCGCGAAAGGAACGGTCTACGGTCGCTTCGACCCGCTGCATCCGCTCGTCGCGAAGTTCAACGATATTGTCGGCCCCTACGAGCAGTACGCGCCGACGGTCATCCGGCTCGGCGTCGGCTTCAACTTCGCGCTGCTGGGGTTCTGGGAGAAGCTCGCGAACCCCGGGATGGCGCTGGCCGTCGTCGACAAGTACGACCTCACCGCAGTCGTCCCCGTCGACCCTGGCATGTGGGTCGTCGGCGCCGGCCTCACCGAACTCGCGGTCGGCGTCTTCCTCTTCGTCGGGCTGTTCACGCGTGCGACCGCCGCGGTCGCATTCGTCGTGTTGACGACGACGCTGTTCGGGCTCCCGGACGACCCCGTGCTCGCGCACATCACGCTGTTCGGGCTCTCCTCGGCCCTGTTCGTCACGGGTGCCGGCCCGCTCTCGCTGGACGAGCGCCTCGCCGCGGTCGCACAGCACTCGCCGCTGGCGACGTCGACGGAGTAGCGCCCAGACGAAACGTATTCCCGGGCTCCGCGCCCATCGCCGAGTATGAACACGTTCGACGCCGACGGCCTCACGCTCCGAGAAGTCGAGGACAACGTCTGGGAGCTCGAACGCGACGACGAGATGCGAGTGCCCGCGCGCATCTTCGCCAACGAGACGCTGCTCGAAGACATCCAGAACGACAAGACTCTCCAGCAGCTCCGGAACGTCGCCTGCATGCCGGGCGTCGTCGCGCCCGCGCTCTGCATGCCCGACGGCCACCAGGGCTACGGCTTCCCCGTCGGCGGCGTCGCCGCCTTCGACGCCGAGGACGGCTACATCTCGCCCGGAGCAGTCGGGTTCGACATCAACTGCGGCGTCCGGATGGTGAAGACGAACCTCGAATACGAGGACGTGCGCGGTCACGAGGAGGAACTCGTGGACGCGCTGTTCGACGCCGTACCCTGCGGGCTCGGTGGCGGCGGCGTCCACGACGGCACGCACACGGACCTCGAAGCCGCGCTCGAACGCGGCATCGACTGGTGTCTCGAAGAGGGGTACGCGGTACGCGACGACCTCCTGCACTGCGAGGACGAGGGCCGTCGCCCGGACGCCGACCCTTCGGCCATCTCGAAGAAGGCCAAGGACCGCGGCGCCAGCCAGATGGGGTCGCTGGGCTCGGGCAACCACTTCCTCGAAATCCAGCGCGTCACTGATATCTACGACGACGAGACCGCCGAGGCGTTCGGCCTCGACGAGGACCAGGTCGTCGTTCTGATTCACTGTGGCTCGCGCGGGCTCGGCCACCAGGTGTGCTCGGACTACCTCCGCCGCATCGAACAGGAGTATCCGGACTTCACCGAGGACCTGCCGGACAAGGACCTCGCGGCGGCGCCTGCGGGCTCGGAGCTCGCCGACGACTACTACGGCGCGATGTGCGCGGCAATCAACTTCGCGTGGGTGAACCGCCAGCTCATCACGCACGCCGTCCGCGAGACGTTCGCGGACGTCTTCGACACCTCGTGGCAGGCCTTGGAGATGGACCTGCTGTACGACGTCGCACACAACATCGCGAAGAAGGAATCCCACGAGGTCTACGTCACCGAGGACGGCTACAGCCTCTACGGCGACGGCGGCCGCGTCCAGCGTGACCTCTACGTTCACCGGAAGGGCGCGACGCGCGCGTTCCCCGCCGGCCACCCGGACGTGCCGAAGGCGTACCGCGATGTCGGCCAGCCCATCATCATCCCCGGCAGCATGGGCGCGGGCAGCTACATTCTGAAGGGCGGCGCGCAGTCGCTGTCGCGTTCGTTCGGTTCGACGGCTCACGGCGCCGGCCGCCTGATGAGCCGCACGCAAGCCAAGCGCGAGTACGGCGGCGGCGAAGTCCAGGCGGACCTCCGCGAGCAGAACGAAATCTACGTGAAAGCCGCCTCCGGCGAGACCATCGCCGAGGAAGCCCCCGGCGTCTACAAGGACGTCGACGAGGTCGTCGGCGTCTCCCACGCCCTCGGCATCGGCGACCTCGTCGTCCGCACGTTCCCCATCGCGAACATCAAGGGGTAGCTACCGCGAGAACCCGGGGCCGTTCGGCCCCCGCGGCCCGCCCGGTGCCATGCCCTCCGCCAACTGCACGTACTCGGACTCGGGCTGTCCGCTCACTTCCTCGCCGTCCTCGAAGCGCACGAAATTGAGGTAGAACGGCTCCCCGCAGCCCGGGTCGCCGTCCGCGTCTGACTCAGGTGGGTGTGACCACTCCGCGGCGTCCGCACCACAGACGAACTTCACGCCGTCAGCGCCCTCGCTCTCGTAGTCATCACCAGGCGAGACGTACGTCCACCCCTGCAGCGGGAACGGTGTCACGGACTTGTCCGCGAGGTAGGGGTCGCGGTCCAGCTCGGCGACGGCGCCACAACGCGGACAGTAGTACGACACGTCGACCATACTCGAAGTCGGGCGGCCAGCGGTTTGAGTGTCGCGACGCAGTACACTCCGAGCGGACAGTCGTGCCACGAGTAGTAACACCGCCGACCACGAGTACGTCGAAACAGCCAGTCAACCAGCGTGCGGGATTCCGTGGAAATCCACGACTGCTGGCCTGGTGGACTGTAAGGGCGACGAACAAGCGCGCGGCGCGACGCGCCGCGCGAGAGAGAGAAGAGGGCTTACTTCGGAAAGCCTTTGCTTGGACCCGCGGATGCACCAGACATGATAGACGAGACTGCCGAGGAGATTCGCGAGATGCGGACGCACTCCTCCTCGGTCGTCGCCGTGAAAGCCGCGCGCGCGCTCCGGGACCTCATCGACAACGACTATCCGACCGTCGAGGAGTACGTGCGGGCGCTCGAACGGAACAGCAACGCGCTCCGGCGCGCGAACCCGTCGCACGCGTCGCTGGTGACGACCCAGCGGGACATCGTCGAGCGCGTGCGGGACGCGGAGCCGGCGTCGGTCGCAGAGGCAAAGGAGGTGACCGCGGCGGCCATCGACGACGTCGTGGAATCCGTCGAGCAGGCGAAACACGAGGCCGCGGCGACGCTGGCCGAGCGCGTCGAGGACGGCCAAACGCTGCTGACCCACGACTACTCTTCGACGGTGCTGGAGGCGCTGGAGACGGCCGCGCAGGACGGCAAGCACCTCGACGTGTACGTGACGGAGGCCCGACCCCGCCACCTCGGGCGGAAGACCGCGCGGACGCTGGCGGCCATCGACCGCATCGAGCCGACGCTCATCGTTGACGGGGCGTCGGGCTACTACCTCTCGGAGTGCGACCGCGTCCTCCTGGGGATGGACTGCATCGTCGGGGACACGTACTACAACCGCGTCGGTACGTACCCGCTGGCCGCGGCAGCCAACGACACGGGGACGCCCGTGACCGTCGCGGGGTCGAGCGCGAAGCTCGTCGACGAGGGGTTCCGCTTCGAGAACGACTTCCGGGACGCCAGCGAAGTCATCCGCGAGCCCCCGGAGGGCTTCGACGTGAAGAACCCGGCCTACGACGCGACGCCGACGCGGCTCTTGGATTCGGTCGTGACCGACGAGGGCGTCCGCGAGTTCTAAGCGGGGCCGCCTCCAATATCCTGCTCCGCGCCGAATACGAGCGTACGAGCGGCCGTGGCGCGTGAGACCTGCCGGAACGACTAACGGCGTGGCGGGGACCGAGTAGGTATGCGTCCCGACGCCGGTCGAGTCCAGAAGCACTTCGCCGGTGACCGCCGTCCCCGGCGACTCGTCGTTCTTTCCGCCGTTACCCTTGTCAGCGTCGCGTCCGTCGCGTTCCTCATCGGGTTGGATGTCGGCCTCTACGAGTTCTCGGGGTGGCTCGTCATCATTCCCGGGATTGCCGTCGCTGCCGGGATTCTCGGTGCCGGCCTCGTGCCGACCGTTGGCTCGCTGTGGCTCGTCGGCTTCTGGGGGTACGTCTTCCCGCCGCTGGTCGGATACGTCACCGGCGAGTGGACAGGCGGTGGCCGGTACACCCACCCGAGAATGCTGGGGTTCGCGTACGGGTCCGCTCGCGCCGAACTACTCGGCGGCGTCGAGACGAGCCTCAACTTCGGGCTGGCGCTCGCGGTCCTCGTCGGCAGCCTCGGCTACGTCGCGGGCTCCGCAATCAGGTGGCTGGCGACGCGCATTCGGTCGACCCAGTAGTCCGTTCGCTAGGCGACGCTACTCCCGCGGCGGGCTGTCGCGGGCGAGCGTGATTTCGTGGGCTTCGACATCCTCGTAGGCGGCGACGCGACCGCCGACGTCGACGCGGCCGTCGTCGGTGTCGAGGACGAGCGTCGCGACTTCCCCGCTCTCCTCGAACTTCGTCTCGGCGACGTGGCCGCGGTCCGTGCGCGCGTCGCCGCTGAGCACGTCGCGGCCGTGGACGGTCGCGTACACGTCGCCGTCGAGCGTCCGGAGGTCTTTCACGCAGCGCCGGATGGAGGCGTACGTCCGTGGGAGTTCGATGTCGGCGGCGTCGCTCGCGTAGAGGGTGTCGTTGGCGGTCGACCAGATGACCGTCCCGAAGAAGCCGGAGACGAGGAAGCCCAGCGCCGAGCGGTTGAAGATGACGCCGTACTTCTCGGGGTCGTCACGGACCGCGCCCTGCGTCGCGTAGACGGAGTACTGGCCGTCGGCGACGGCGATAACGGGCGTCGTGACGCCGCGGCGGCCGCGCGCGGTGGTGGCGACCTCGCCGTAGTCGAAGTCGTCGGCGTCGAGCGCGTTGCGGACCGGCGCGACGACGAGGTCGACGCTGACGCCGCGGTCGCGGGCGGCCGCGAGGTCGTCGGCGAACCGGTCGAGCAGGCCCGGCGTCAGCGAGCAGACAAGCTCGAACTCCGCGCTGTCGATGACGTCGCCGAAGTAGCGCAGAATCGTCGACCGGGACTTCACCAGCGACACCGCCTCCGTCTCGCGGGCGGGCGTGGTGTACGCCTCTTCGAGGGAGGCCACCATCTCCGCGAAGCTCGGCTGGAGGTCTGCGAACGCCTCCTCGGGGTCGATGGCGACGACTTTCATCGGCCGCGATTCGCGGAGTTCGACGAGCCCGCGGTCGCCGAGGCTCCGCACCGTGTCGTACACCCGCGGCTGGGGAATGTCGGTGCGGTCGGCGATTTCGCTGGCCGTGAGTTCGCCGTGCTGTAGCACCGTGAGGTACGCCTCGATTTCGTACTCGCCGAGGTCGAACCCCGCGCCGACTCGTTCGACTGTCTCGCGGAGGTCCTCGTCGCTCATACCGCCACCCACGGTGACCCCGCTCTTTTAGCCTGCGGTCGCCGGTCGGCGCGCCTACATGTACATCCGGTCGTCGGGACGCTCGTCGTCGTCGGCGCGCTGGACGCGCTCGCTCAACTCCTCGTAGTGCTGGGCGACCTCCGCGGCGAACGCTTCGAGGGGACCGGTGTCCACGTCGAGGTCGTAAACGTCGCTGACTGAGTCGACGAGCCGAATCGCGGCCTCGACGTCCGGCGCCTGCGCATGGACTGGCGTCGTGTACACGCACGCACGACGGTCGCTGTCGATGCCGCGCGCGAGCAGTTCGGCGTTCACGCCGTCGAGGAAGCCGTTCCCCATCGGCGGGACGTCGGCGTTCTCGAGGCGGGCGTCGCGGTAATCCTCGGTCGCGATGTAGAACGTGCGGTGGTCTTCGGGCCCGTGCATCGTCGGGACGCCGGAGAGGACCGCCGTCTCGTGGACATCGTTGGCGTCGAGCCACCGAACGAGCGAGTCGCTGAACGCGCCCGAGACGGAAACGGGGACGAACAGCTCGCCGACGAGGACCGTGACGCCGAGCCCGGGCTTCGAGAAGAAGCGCGTGTGGTGGCGCGGCGTCCCGTTCTCGAACGGCGTAATCGCGGGGAGACCCTCGACGGCAACGTGGCCGGTCTGTTCGAGTTCGAGGTGGTCCACGAGGAAGTCAGCGGCCGTCAGGCCGGCGAGTCCGAACTCCGAGAACCCACAGAGGAGTGCGTCGCTGGGCTCGGTGTCGTGCGTGAATTCGAACTCGGGCTCGCGGCGGGTCGGGGTAACTCCCGTAGCGTCTGCCATACCGGAACGACGGCAACCAACCCCTTATCCGTTACCCGGTCAGTCGTCGGCGTGCATCGTGACGCGACCCTCGATTTCGGGGTCGATGTCGTGTTCGCGCGCGTACTCCGCGAGCACCTGGTGTTGGATGTCGAGACGGTCGACGCGGTGGGCTTCGTCGAGCGCGGGGAACTCGTCGTCCGTGTAGAAGAGGTAGTCAGTGGTCGCGAGCGTGTACGTCGCACCGGGGTCGACGGGCTCGCCGGCGACACGCACGTCCAGCAGTTCGTCGGTGGCCTCGTCCCACGTGAGTTCCGCGCCGGAGACGTGGGCGTGCCACCAGTCGGGTTCGGCGAAGCCCAGCGACCCGCCTTTCGCGCCGCGGAACACGTCCAGCAGTTCCGCGCCCGTGAGTTCGGCGACGGAGACGGGCTCCTCGAAGGGGACGACACTGACGAGGTCCGCGACCGTGACGTCGCCCGCGATGGCGGGACCGTCGCGGACGCCGCCGGAGTTCTGGAGCGCGACGTCCGTGTCGGCGGCCCACCGGTAGGCGTCCGCGACGAAGTTCCCGATGCGAGACTCGCCGCGGAACAGCGTCGACTCGGTGCGCTCCATCGGCTCGGCGACGTGGCCGACGGTGTTGTTCAACCCGGTCTCAGCCATGCGCTCGCGGAGGCGCTCGGCGAGCGGTTCGTGGACGGGTGCGTCGTCGACGACGTGGCGCGTGACCTCGCCGGCGCCGAGGTCGACTTCGAGGACGACTTCGCCGCCGGAGCCGGGGCGCGTGAGTAGGGTGTCGTCGAGGCGTTCGACGCGCTCGGCGGGACTGTGGCCGCCGAGCACGGCGTCCACGTCCGTCGCGGCGGCGAGTTCCTCGTCACCGCGACCGAGGTGCGAGAGTGCGACCACGTAGTCCGCGCCCGCCTCGCGGAGCTGTTCGCTGGCCTCCCGCGTCGCTTCGATGGGGTCGGTGACGGTGAGGTCACTCGCCATCGGATTCAACGACGGCGTGGCGTCGTCGAGCACGCCGAGGAAGCCGACGCGCGCGCCGTCGACCGGCACGATAGTCCACGGGTCGACGCCGGCGACGCGGTCACCGTCACGGTAGACGTTCGCGGACACCCACGTCTGCGGGGAATCGGCGACGATTTCGCCCGTGACGTCCGCGCCGTAGTCGAAGTCGTGGTTGCCGAACGTCTCCACGTCGGGCTCGACGACGTCGTAGAGGTCAAGCGCCTGCCGGCCCTCGGTCACCAGCGAGAGCACGCCCGGTGCCGTGTTGTCGCCCGAACCCGCCGCAATCGCACCGTCGCGGTCGCGCAACACGGACGCGAGCCGGCCGGCCTTCGCGGGCGAGTCGTAGACGTTCTCCAAATCGGAGTAGTGGAAAATCCGGACCGCCATTATCGGATTGGACGCCCGCAGCGGGGAAGAGCGCTTCGATGGGCGGCACTCTCGCCGCGAGCGCGGGGACGGACAGGGCTAAATGCGGGAGCCGGCTACTGGTGGATATGCTCACGGTGGCGAGCGACGACGGCACCCTGTACGTCGCAGAAGACGAAGGGCAGCGCGGTCAGGACGGCCCGTTCTACGTCGTCTACCGAACCGAAGACCGGGAGCGGCGCTACGGCTACTACTGCTCGAACTGCGGGTCAGTCGACGTCGCGATGGACTCGATGCGCCGCATCAAGTGCAACGGCTGCGGGAACTTCACGAAGCCCGACGAGTGGGACTCCGCTCACGAATAACTCGGTCGACTAACCGAACGTAGTTTTCCTGCGCCGATACTCGGACGCTCATCCTGATTTCGACCGCATTCGAGGACGGCAGGAAAGCTTATTACCTAGGCCGTCGACGGTACGAGTGCATGGGGACTGTTACCACCCCTCCCGACGAGCAGGCCCGGTCGATATTCGACGACCTCGGGTACAGCCTCGCTGGAGACGGCGCGGAGTTCTCCGCCACGCGCGACTGGAAAGAGATACGCGTGACAGCCGTCACAGACCGAGTTGAGGCCGACCACGACAGCGGTTATCGCTGTTTCGTGACGTGGGCCGACAACACCGACGCGCTCGAGCGACAGCTGCGTCGGCTCGACCCGCCCTACGAGTGGGCGGTGATAGGTGTCGAGGAGGACGGTGACTACGAAGTAGCGCGCGCCCCGCCGGTCAGTTAGGGGCGCAGTCGTTTTCTATCGGAGCGCTTCACGGGTAGCGGCGAGCCCGGCGGCCGCGTCTACG
>CAXREU010000154.1:0-5853 GCA_964229715.1 Halobacterium sp. | reverse complement strand
CGTGTGAGTCACGTACCCCCCGGCGCTGGAGTTAGAGGCGATTCCGGGCGTGGGCGCGAAGCCCGCGGAGTCGCTGCGGTCGCTCGACGACCCCGAAGACGCACTACGGCGTGGGGACGTGGCGGCGGTCGCTCGCGCGCCGGGCGTCACCGACGGGCGGGCCGCGCGCATCGTCCGCGGTGCGATTCGCGCACGCCACGACGACCCCGGCGGGTTCCTGGCGACGGACCGCGCCAGCGAGGTATACGAGCGAGTGCTCGCGCTGCTGCAGGAGCGCGCAGTCACTGACTACGCGAGCCAGCGCCTGCGCACGTTCTACCCGAGCGCCACCGAGTCCCGCATCGCGGAGGTCAACGAGTTCGCGGAGGCGGCGATGGCGCGCGACCCCGGCCCCGAGGTGCTGGACGCGCTGGAAGGCGTCGAGCCGTTGTCGCGGGCCGACGGACTCGCCGTCCGGGACCGGTGTCTCGCGACGACGGACGCGGAGACGTACAGCGAAGCGCGCGACGCGTTCCCCGAGTTGTCCGTGGAAGTCGTCGAGGACGCACGGGGGCTGGCGGACCTCGCGCGCGGCTACTCGACGGTCGTGGCGCTCGACGAGGCGTTCGCGGGCGTGGAGGTCGACGGCGACGTGCGCGTCGAACCCGACGCGCTGGAGCGCCCGGAGGAGGTCGTCCCCGAGCGCGTGCTTTCGTTCTTCGCGACGAACCGCGACCGCATCCGCGCCGCGGTCGCCGTCCACGAAGCCGCGGGGCTGGAGACCGATGTCGACCTCGACGAACTGGACGCGGCGCTCGCCCAACTCGACTCGGAGGGGGCGGTCGCGGGCGACAACGAACTCGACCGGCTCTCGACGGCGGTTGACGACCTCGACGCGGCGGTGTCGACGGCGGAGTCCGTGGCGAACGACCACCTACGGGAGGTCATCCAGGAGCAGGACGTCACCATCGAGGGGTCGGACCTCCTAAGTCTCGTGGAGCGCGGCGCGGGCGTGGACAGCCTGCTCTCGCGGGAGCTCGCCGACGAGTACGCCGACGCCGTGGACGCCGCGCGCGACCACCTCGTCGACGCGCTGGCGCTACGCGACGGGGAGGCCAGCGTTGCGCGGCAGGCGTTCGGAGACTCGCCGACGTTCCCCGTCGACCACGACCCGGAAGCCGTTTCCCGGCTGCGCGAGGAGTTGACCGCGGCCCGGGACCGCCGGAGTGCGGAGCGCAAGCGCGAACTCGCGGCGACGCTGGCGGACCTCCGGGAGCCGACTCGTGGACTCGTGGAGCGCGCGCTCGAACTCGACGTAGAGTTGGCGGTCGCGCGGTTCGCCGACGACTTCGACTGCGTGCTCGCCGACCGCGGCGGCCGCGGGTTCGACATCGAGGGCGGGCGATCGCCGATTCTGGACGTCGCCTTCGAGGACGTCGAGCGCGTGGACTACGGCGTCGACGGCGTGGCGCTGCTCTCCGGCGTGAATTCCGGCGGGAAGACGAGCACGCTCGACCTGGTGGCGGTCGTGGTCGTGCTCGCGCACGTGGGCTTCCCGGTGCCTGCGGAGTCCGCCAGAGTGCCCGAGGTGGAGGAGCTGCACTACTACGCGAAGTCGCAGGGGACCCTGGACGCGGGCGCGTTCGAGGCGACGCTGCGGGACTTCGCAGGACTGACGGAGGGCGCAGCGCGCAAGCTCGTGCTCGTGGACGAACTGGAGTCCATCACGGAGCCGGGGGCATCCGCGAAAATCGTCGCAGGCATCCTCGAAGAACTCCACGAGGCGGGCGCCTCGGGCGTGTTCGTCTCCCACCTCGCGGGCGAGATTCGCGACCAGTGTGGGTTCGACGTGACCGTCGACGGTATCCGCGCTCGCGGGCTGGAGGACGGCGAACTGGTCGTCGAGCGCTCCCCGGTCAAGGACCACCTCGCGCGCTCGACGCCGGAGCTCATCGTCGAGAAGTTGGCAACCGAGGGCGACGCGACGGAAGGCGGCGACGGCGCGACCGCGGGGTCGTTCTACGACCGGCTGCTCGGGAAGTTCTGACGCGAATCCGTCGTATCGACGGCTCTCGGCGGCGAATGCCGGTTCTGTGGCGAAGGGTTAAGTGGGTTCGCGAGCGTGGTGAAAGTGATGAGCGACGACCCCGAAGAGGGGATGCTGGGCTGGGACGAGTCCGTGTTCCGGGACGAGCACGTCTTCGAAATCGACTACGTCCCGGAGGTCTTCCAGCACCGCGAGTCCCAGCTCCAGACGCTGCAGTACGCGCTCCGCCCTGCCGTCCGCGGCAACCGCCCGCTGAACGTGATGGTCCGGGGGCCGCCCGGCACCGGAAAGACGACGGCGGTCCAGAAGCTGTTCGGCGAGCTCGGCGGTCAGCACGGCGTCCGCACGGTGCGCGTGAACTGCCAGGTCGACTCCACGCGGTACGCGGTGTTCTCCCGCATCTTCGAGGAGATATTCGACTACGAGCCGCCCTCCTCCGGGATTTCGTTCAAGAAACTGTTCGGCCAGGTCGCCGAGCGCATCGCCGACGACGAGGAGGTGCTGGTGGTGGCGCTCGACGACGTGAACTACCTCTTCTACGAGGACGAGGCCTCCGACACGCTGTACTCGCTGCTGCGCGCCCACGAGACGCACTCGGGCGCGAAAGTCGGCGTCATCCTCGTGTCCTCGGACCTCGACCTCGACGTCATCGAGAACCTCGACGGCCGCGTGCAGTCGGTGTTCCGTCCCGAGGAGGCGTACTTCCCGTCCTACGACCGGAGCGAAGTCACGGACATCCTCCGGGACCGCGTCGAGGTCGGCTTCCGGGAGGGCGCGGTACCGACGACGGTCTTGGACCGCGTCGCGGAACTCACCGACGAGGCCGGCGACCTCCGCGTGGGCATCGACCTGCTGCGCCGCGCGGGCCTGCACGCCGAGTCCCGGGCGAGCACCACCGTCGAACTGGAGGACGTCGACGCTGTCTCCGAGGAGGCGAAGAACATCCACCTCTCGCGGAGTCTGCGCGCGCTCTCGGACACCGAGCGCGCGCTCGTGGAGACGGTCGCGGACTGCGCCGGCGAGCAGGCCGGCGACGTCTACGACGCGTTCAACGACCGCACCGACCTCGGCTACACGCGGTACACGGAAATTGTGAACAAGCTCGACAAGCTCGGGCTCATCGACGCGGAGTACGAGCAACTCGACGGCCGCGGGCGCTCGCGGACGCTCCGGCTCACCCCCGACCCCGAGGCCGTGAAAGAGCAGCTCTAAACGCACGTTTTGCTGTGGGAGGGCGCCCGCGTCGCCCTCCGCTGCTCGCGGATGTTTACGATTTCTGGACGTTCGTCCCGCGACCCTCGTGCTACCCTTCCTCTCGGAATAGTTATCCGTGTATCGCGCTTCCCTTTGGTCGTAATGGCAGAAGGCAAGGTTGATTTCTTCAACCAGACTGGCGGCTACGGTTTCATCACGACTGACAGCGACGACGTTGACGACGACGAGGACGTGTTCTTCCACATGGAGGACGTCGGCGGCGAGGATCTCACCGAGGGGACGAGCATCGAATTCGACATCGAGCAGGCTCCCAAAGGCCCCCGCGCGACGAACGTCGTCCGCGCGTAACTCCGAATCTCTGAACTAACAGCGGTATTTTCCCGCGCTCTCGTCGCGTAGCGACGCGGTCACGGCGCACGTATTTTCCACTCGAGAGCGACGCCTACCGGTCCACGCCCACGCCGCGCTCGTCGAGCAACCCGAAGAACTCGTTGGGCGAGAGTTCGGGGACGTCGTGGCGGTCGGCGTCCTCGCGCTTGCGCTCGCCGGGGTCGTCTCCGACGACGAGGTAGTCGGTGTTTCCGGACACCGAGGAGGGCGCGTCGCCGCCGTGGCGCACGACGAGGCCCTGAAGGTCGTCGCGCGTCCACCCCTCGACGCTCCCCGTGAAGACGACGGTGAGGTCGTCGAGTTCGTCGCCCCGGACTTCGGAGGGTGATTCGGGTTCGCCGAGGCGGTCCTCGTCGCGGAGGCGCTCGATGACGCGGCGGTTGCGCTCGTTGTCGAGGAACTCCCGGATGTGGCCGGCGACCACCTCGCCGATGCCCTCCACTTCGCGGCGGTCACTCTCGTCGGCGGAAAGCAGCGCGTCCAGCGTCTCGAACTGTTCGGCGAGGTCGCGCGCGACCGTCGGGCCGACTTCGGGGATGCCGATGGCCGCGAGGAACTCGCCCAGCGGCGGGTGGCGTGCGGCGTCCAACTCCGCGAGCAGGTTCCGCGCGCTCTGCTCGCCCCAGCCCTCCAGTTCTTCGAGGTCCTCCTCCGTGAGCTCGTAGAGGTCCGCGACGTCCTCCTCGACGAGCCCTTCCTCGACGAATTGCTCGGCAGCCTCCTCGCCGACACCTTCGATGTCGAGGACATCCGCGAAGTAGCCGACCGCGCGCACGAGCTGCGCGGGACACGCCAGCCCCCCCGTGCAGTACGCGATGGGGCCGTCGTACTCCACGTCGCTCCCGCAGCGCGGGCACTCGTCGGGCATCTCGAAGTAGCCCTCCGTGTGGGAGTCGACCACCTCGTCGACGTACGGAATCACGTCGCCGGCGCGTTCGACGCGCACCTCGTCGCCGACATCGACGCCCAGCTCCGCGATTTCCTCCTGGTTGTGGAGGCTCGCGCGCGAGACGGTGACGCCGCCGACTTCGACGGGTTCGAGCAGCGCGACCGGCGTCAGGCGGCCCGTCCGGCCGACCTGCACGACGACAGCCGTGACTTTCGTGACTTCCGCGCGCGGCGGGAACTTGTACGCGTACGCCCACCGGTAGTGGCGGGACGTGACGCCGAGGTCCACGCACGTCTGGCGGTCGTCGACTTTGAGGACGACGCCGTCGATTTCGTAGTTCAGGTCCTCGCGCACGGTCGCGAGGTCGTGCCGGAATTCGATGGCGGCGTCCACGTCGTCGACGCGCTCGGTGCGCTCGTTGACCTTTAGCCCCCAGTCGGGGAGCGCCTCGTGTTCCGCCCAGTGCGTATCGAGGCCGACATCGAGACCGCCCCGGGACGGCCCCGTCTCTATCGAGTCCCGGGACTCGCCAGCCGCGAGGATGTCGTAGAAGAAGCAGTCGAGCGGGCGTTCGGCGGTGACGCTCGGGTCGAGTTGACGTAGCGTTCCGGCCGCGGCGTTGCGCGGGTTCGCGAACGGCTCCTCGCCGCGTTCGACGCGCTCGGCGTTGTACTCCTGGAACGCCTCCCGCGGAATGTACACCTCGCCGCGCACCGCCAGGAAGTCCGGCGGGTCGCCACGCAGGCGCTGGGGGACGCTCTCGATGGTGCGGACGTTCTCCGTGACGTCCTCGCCGGTCTCGCCGTCGCCGCGCGTGGCGGCGCGCACGTACTGTCCGTCCTCGTAGACGACTTCCACGGAGAGCCCGTCGAACTTCGGTTCGCAGACGAACTTCGTCTCACCCACCTCGCGCTCGACGCGGGCGGCGAACTCCCGGACGTCGGCCGCTTCGCCGCTGGAGTCGATGGAGAGCATCGGCGCGACGTGGTCGACCGCTCCCAGTTCTTCGAGGGGTTCGCCGCCGACGCGCTGCGTCGGGCTGTCCTCCGTCTGGAGACCGAACTCGTCTTCCAGTTCCTGGAGGCGCTCAAACAGCCGGTCGTAGGCGTAATCGGAGACCACGGGGTCGTTCTCGACGTAGTAGCGGTAGTCGTGGTAGCGGACGGCCTCCCGGAGCAGTTGTACTTGGTCCTCGGCGTCGTCCTCGTCGAGGTCGTCGACGGGCGCGAAGTCGGTGTCGGGGTCTCGGATATAGGGGTTGTCCTCGGGTGCGTCTTCGAGCACGTCCGCGTCGGCCATACGGCGGCGTACGGACCCCCGCGTGGTAAGCGGT
>CAXREU010000153.1:0-6868 GCA_964229715.1 Halobacterium sp. | reverse complement strand
GACAGAGCCGACGACGGCAAACACGAGCACGAGGACGACCGCTACCGCGAGCAGCGAGAGCGCCGCCGCGACGAATCGCGGCCGTGTGAAGACCTCGCCGTACTCGACGACCGTCTGGGGCGGCACGTCGACGGAGACCGTCGGCGTCTGCGGCGGTGTCAACCCAGCGAGCAGCGTGATGACCGCCAGCCGAACCCACACGCCAACGTCGACGGGTACCAGCAGCGACTGCGTCTCGGCGAGCGCCTCGTCCAGCGACTCGACCGCGTACCACGACATACGTGGCTGTACACCGCGACACGCGAAAAAGGTGGGTGGCCACTGCCCTACACAGTTCGTGTTCTGCGGACGTGTTCGTGGTCGTTGTGACGTAACGCTTCGACTTCTGTGGTGTTGCGGCAGTGGGCGAGTGCGTTACCTGCGATAGACTTTACACTACCCGTAGCCAATCTCGTGGTATGGCCCCAGCCGGTGACTCGGACTCCGACGAAACCGTCCTCTCTCCGGACGAGCTCGACATCGAGGCCCGCGAGGAGGTGGCGTCCATCGGGGATGACCGGTACGTCATCGGCCCCGACGGCCCCCCGGAAGCTCCGGAGACCACCGACGGTGAAGATGGCGGCGCGGCCGAGCAATCCGCTCAGATGGAAACCGATGACGAATCCGAGGCGGCGACAGACCGAGCATCAGACGCGACCGACCCAGCTAATGCCGGCGAAGTCACAGGCCGAGACGTAAAGCAGTGGCTCAGCGACGAGCTTGACGAACACGACAGCGAGTACGCCTACCGAATCGCTGCCAAGTCCGGTGATTCCGTCAACCACCAGCAGCTCGCGACCGACGACATCGGCGCGGCGTTCGACGGCTTGCTCGTCTGGTACGCTCAACAGGTTGCGTCTGGGACGCCCGTCGACGAAGCGCTGGGCATCCTCCTTTCGGAGTCCAGCGTACAGGCGCGCTATCCGGCCTCCCGGCTCATCGCGTATCTCGAAGCACACGACCTTGGGCCGGACGACTCGATTCGGGATCTCGTTGACGCCGTTGACGAGGACGACGGCCTGGTGTTCCCGCGGCGTCGATGATGTCCTCTGGACCTTGACATCCTCCTCCGGCTAAAGCTGGAGGAATCCCGAGCAGTGGGTGTTTCAGGTTTGCAACCAGGGACGCCGCCACTTTACGGGAGTTCGCATCTACCCCAGTCGTCGTGGTCGGTGGCTGGCTAGCCGTGCCAAACGGCTGGTACTCCTATCCTCGGCGTCGTCAGCGTTCGTGGTTGTTTTTGCCCGGCGAACTCTGAGTTAGCGTCAACAGACTTGGAGGTATCGTGAGGTTGCTGAAACAGGCGGCACGCGACCACACTCTTCTAGAATGCGGCGGTCACCGCCTGTCTTTCGGATACTGCCTCGTTACGTGGGCGGGCAGGCCGCCTCCGACGGTCGTTCGGAATCCGCTCCGTTCCGGCCTGACCTTGCCAACGTACAGCGGTTCTTGGCACTTCAACGTATGGATTGGAAACTCGGCTCTACAATTTGTCGGTGGAACGTGACACTGAGTGACGACACGTATCCACGGCCTGAACGCCGTGGTATTGCGCCTGCTCCCCGTATACCTGGTGCGAGTCGTTTTTCGTGAATCACCTGGTAAGCCCCGAGGCACTCGGCCTGCTCTGCCTGTAGCCTTCGAGGCCCGGTTTTCCACACTGATAACGGCCGCGAAAGGGTTTTATCGGTGGTCGTCTGTTCTCACAGCCATGATGAATCTGGAGGGCGGCGAGCGGCAAGCCGAGACGGCCGCCCACGTGGTCGAGTTCGAGCTCGGCAACGAGGTCTGCGCTATCGACATCGACGCCGTCGACAGTATCGTCGAATCCAAGCAGGTGACCCGTGTGCCGCGCGCGCCAGATGCCGTTGAGGGTGTGATGGATCTCCGCGGGGAGACCACCGCTATTGTCGATCCACGGGAGTTTCTCGCGATCGAGGGTGATCTCGCCTCCGACAACATCCTCGTACTGGACCGCGCCGACGACAAGCAGAAAATCGGGCTGCGCGTCGCCGAAGTGACAGAAGTCTCGGAGTACGCGGAAGTACAGGTTGACACGGGCGATGATGTGACTCGCATCGGTACTGCGGCCGTTGAGCGGGATCTCGTGAAAGGCGTCATTCGGAAACTCACGGAGGAGTTGGACGAAAACGAGGATATCAAGGACGCCGACGTCGACCTCGTATTGTGGCTGGACATCGACCAGCTCATCGACGCGGTCGCGGACGACGAAAACGGCGACACGCAGCGATCTTGATGCAGGCCACGACTGACGGTTTGGTGTTCGTCTTCCCGTTTTCGGCACGATGAGACACTGACAGCAGACTCGTGGCTGCAAGCGTTCGGCGTCGGGTGTAACTCGCTAAACTAAACGGAATGATAATCGGGGAGGAGGGTTTATTAGCCCCTTCACCAAACGAGGGAGGCATGGCGAAGCAGGTCCTACTGGTGGACGACTCGGAGTTTATGCGGAACTTGCTCCGCGAGATTCTCGAAGAGGAATTCGAGATCGCGGATGAGGCCGAGAACGGGGTTGAGGCCGTCGAGATGTACAAGCAGTACGACCCTGATCTCGTGATGATGGACATTGTGATGCCGATTCGTGACGGCATCGAGGCGACCAGCGAAATCAAAGACCACGATCCGAGCGCCCACATCATCATGTGTACGAGCATCGGCCAGGAGGAGAAGATGAAAAAGGCCGTGAAGGCGGGCGCCGACGGGTACATCACGAAGCCGTTCCAGAAGCCCAGCGTGATGGACGCCATCTCCGACGTGTTGGCGGCATGACGACGGCGCTGGTGGTCGACGACTCGCACTTCATGCGGACGGTCATCAGCGACATCTTGGAGAACGGCGGCGTCGACGTCGTGGACACCGCGGCCAACGGCAAGCAGGCCGTCACGAAGGTCGAAGAACTCGATCCGGACGTGGTGACGATGGACGTGGAGATGCCGGAGATGAACGGCATCGAAGCGGTCGAAGCCATCACCGACCGCCACCCGACGCCGATTCTGATGCTGTCCGCGCTGACCACCGAGGACGCCGACGCGACGCTCGAAGCGATGGAGAAAGGCGCGGTCGACACGTTCGCGAAGCCCGGCGGCACCATCTCCACGGAACTCTCAGGACACAGCGAGGAACTGGTCGCGGCCGTCGAGGACGTCGCCACAGCAGACCCGACGGCAGGCCACGACGTCCAGCAGTCCGCGCCAGCAACCAGTACGCCGGCCGTCGACACCAAGTACGTCGACCACCCGACGCTGCTCGTCGGCGCGTCCACGGGCGGCCCGAACGTCGTGGAGTCGATTCTGAGCGCGCTCCCGCGGGAGGCGGACTTCCGCGTGCTCGTCGTCCAACACATGCCCGACCAGTTCACGTCGCGATTCGCCAAACGCCTCGACCAGACCAGCGAGTACGACATCAAGGAGGCCGAGGACGGCGACCGCATTAGCGGCGGTGAGGGGTTGGTCGCTCGCGGTGACTACCACCTGCAGGTGTCGGGCTACTCGAACGGCCGCCTGCGGGTGCGGTTGGATCAGAGTGAGCGCCGCCACAGCGTGCGGCCCGCCATCGATGTGACGATGGAGTCCGCCGCCGAGCACATTACTGATCCGCTCGTCGCGGTCGTGCTGACGGGGATGGGCTCGGATGGCGCCGATGGCGTCCGCGCGGTCAAGGAGGCGGGCGGCACGACGTTCGCGCAGAACGAGGCGACCAGCGCGGTGTTCGGCATCCCCGAGCGCGCCATCGACACCGGCTGCGTGGACGAGGTGCTGCCGGCGGACCGACTGACCGAAGCAATCACCGACTCGATACGGAGGAGTTCCTGAATGGACGACTACTTGGAAGCGTTCGTGCGCGAGGGCGAAGACCACGTAACGAACCTGAACAACGCGCTGCTGGAGTTGGAGTCCGACCCCGGCAGCGAGGAAGCGATGGATTCCATCTTCCGGACCGCCCATACGCTGAAGGGGAACTTCGGCGCGATGGGCTTTGAGGACGCCAGCAACCTCGCCCACGCCGTCGAGGACCTCCTTGACGCGATGCGGCAGGGGGACCTCGAAGTTACGGGCGACCGGATGGACCGCATCTTCGAGGGCGTCGACGAACTCGAGGCGTGCCTCGACGAAATCGAAGCGAACGGCGACGTCGAGCGCGACGTCTCGGATACCGTCGCGTCGCTGCGCGCGGTGCTCGACGAAGCGGGCGGCGAGACCGCCGAAGCGGCCGAGGACACCGACGACTCCGCGGCCACACCGGACGCGGACCCGTTCGAAATCGTGGACCGCGAGACCGTCGAAAGGGTCGACAACCGCGTCTTCCACGTTCGCGTCGACGTGGACGACTCCCAGATGAAAGGCGTCGACGGGATGCTCGTGCTGGAGGCCGCCGAAGAGGAGTTCGACCTGCTCGGCGCCAATCCGAGTCTCGAATCCATCAACGACGGCGAGTACGACGACGGCTTCGACCTCGTCGTCGCCAGCGATATTGCCGACGTGGCCGCGACCGTCCACTCGTTCCCGAAACTCGACGACGCGACGATTACGGAACTCACCGACGCGACGGAGGGGACGGCGGCGAGCAGCCAGTCTTTCGAGGCCGACGACTCGCCCGCCGAAGCGGCTGCCAACGTGGAGGACGTGGCTGCCGAAGCGAGCGACGAGGACGAAAGCGAATCGGCGGTCGCGTCGACGGACACCGAGATTCAGTCCGTGCGTGTGGACGTCGACCAGCTCGACGAACTCCACGGACTCGTCGAACAGCTCGTGACCACGCGCATCAAGCTCCGGCGCGGGATGGAGGGCAGCGACAGGCAGGTCGACGACGAACTTGACGAACTCGACAAGATTTCGGGAAGCCTCCAGGACACCGTGATGGACATGCGGCTGGTCCCGATGAAGAAAATCGTCGGGAAGTTCCCGCGGCTGGTGCGGGACCTCGCTCGCGAGCAGGGTAAGGAAATCGAGTTCGTCGTAGAGGGCGACGACGTCGAACTGGACCGTACCATCCTTACGGAAATCAGCGATCCGCTGATGCATCTGCTGCGAAACGCTGTCGACCACGGCATCGAGCCACCCGAGGAGCGCGAAGCCAACGGGAAGGATCCCGAGGGGACGGTGACGCTGTCGGCGGAGCGCAACCGCGACCAGGTCGTCATCGAGGTCCGGGACGACGGCGGCGGCATCGACCGCGAGCGCGTCCGCGAGAAGGCCGTCGAGAAGGAGATTCTGACGCGCTCGGAGGCCGAGGAACTCACCGACGCGGAAGTCGAAGATCTCGTCTTCCATCCCGGCTTCTCCACGAACGACGAGGTGACCGACGTCTCCGGGCGTGGCGTCGGGATGGACGTCGTCCGCGACACCGTAACGCGTCTCGACGGTTCCGTCTCCGTCTCTAGCGTCCCCGGCGAAGGGACGACATTCACGATGACGCTGCCGGTGACCGTCGCCATCGTGAAGGTGCTGTTCGTAGAGAGCGGCGGCGAGGAGTACGGCATCCCCATCAAGACCGTGGACGAAATCTCGCGGATGAAGCCCGTCAAGACCGTCGACGGCGAAGAGGTCATCACGTACGACGAGACGGTCTACCCGCTCGTGCGCCTCGGCGACGCGCTGGACGTCCCCGGTGAGACGCGCGAGAACGACGGCATGCTCGTCCGCATCCGCGACACCGAGCGGCAGGTCGCGCTCCACTGCGACGACGTCCGCGGCCAGGAGGAGGTCGTCGTTAAGCCCTTCGAGGGCATCCTCTCCGGGATTCCCGGCCTCTCCGGCGCGGCCGTCCTCGGGGAGGGCGACGTGGTGACCATCCTGGACGTCTCGACTCTCTAACCCATGAGCACGATGATAGACATCCGGCGGCTACAGACGGTGAACGAACTCGCCCGCGAGGGTGCGACCACGGTCGCGGACAACCTTAGCCAGCTCACCGGCGTCGAGACGGAGATGGAGATTACGAAAATCAACGTCCTCGACGTCGAGGACCTCGGCGCCCACCTCGGCTCCCAGAAGCAGGTCGGCGTCAACGTCCCGCTGACCGAGAAGCCCTACGGCTCCGTGCTCGTGCTGTTCGACGACGCGAGCGCGCGCCGCGTCGCCTCAACGATGATGGGCGGCATCGACAACGATGGCGGGGCGTACAGCGACATGGAGCGTTCCGCGATTCGGGAGGTTGGCAACATCATGACCAGCGGGTTCATCGACGGCTGGGCGGACGTGCTCGGCCGCACCATCGACATCTCCACGCCGAACCTCTTCCGGGCCTCCGGCGACGATATTGTCGCGCACTGCGTCGACCCCGGCGAGCACGAGATTGCGATGGTGTTCGACGCCACGCTGTCGGCGCCCGACGCGGACGTCGAGGCCAAGATTTACTCGTTCCCGGACATCGAGGAGTTCGTCTCGATGATTAACAGTATCTGATGCGCGTCGACCTCGACTCGCTGGCGTCGTTCAGCCACACGGGCGCGGAAGGTGGCCAGCGCGCCGCCAACGCCCTCGAGACGCTGACCGGCGTCCCCGCCCACTGCGAGCTTTCGCGCACCACGCTCGTCGACGCTGACGGGCTCGCGGCGTTCCTCGGCGACGCAGCGACCCGCATCGCGGTGCCCTTCGACGGCGCGCTCGCGGGTCGCGCGCTCGTCTCCTTCGAGAAGCCGTTCGCCGCCCGCGTTGCCGAAGAAACTGGGATGGACGGCGGTGCCTTCCCTGAGGTAGCGAATAGTCTCACCAGTGGGTTCGTCGACGGCTGGGCCGCGGATGCCGACGATACCATCGATATCGAGCCGCCGGAAGCTGTCGCCGATGATGACGCCCTGGTTGGGGAT
>CAXREU010000152.1:0-6411 GCA_964229715.1 Halobacterium sp. | reverse complement strand
TCAGACGTGTGCTCTTCCGATCTGACGAAGGACAGAAAGTCCACCTGAAAACCGACCCGAGCACGGCGGAGGGCCGCTTCCACGCTCGATTCGACGGTCTCACCGGCGAGGTCATCGGGAAGCAGGGCGACGCATTCAAGGTCGAAATCAACGACAACGGCAAGGACAAGGTCGTCATCGCGGCGGCAGCCCACCTCCGCGCACAGCAGGACTAGCATGACCATCTTCAAGGAAACGCTCGACGAGGAGTTCCTCACCGTCTCCGAGGCGAAGGAGCTGCTGACCGACGTCGAAGCCGAGCGCGCCGCCGAGGAGGACCGCGAACTCCGCTTCGAGCTTGCGCGCGCGGTTGAGCACGTCAACCGGTTCGCCATCCTCGAACCGGAGGAGTCCCGGGAACTCGTCGGGGACCTGCTCGCCCTCGAACACGTCAGCGACGAGTCCGTCGCGTACAAGATTGCCGACCTCCTCCCGCGAACCCGTACGGAACTCCGCGCGGTGTTCGCCCAGGAGCGCTACGCGCTCTCCGGCGACGAACTCGACGACATTCTCGACGTCGTCGCGAAGTACGCCTAACTCGGACCGAGTGGCCGACCGTTTAAGTGTCGGCTGGGCGTAGCGGTTTGTATGAGTGATTCGTCTTCGACCGAGGACGAAGAGTACGCTGTCGTCCTCGACTTCCTTGCACACGGCCGCTCCAACGGCGGCTACGGCGACGGCCCGCTGGCGTACGCCGTCTCTACTGACCGGTTCGTCCTCTACGAACTGAGTCTCGAACCGGATGCGGACATCTCGATTCTCGACCGCGTTCGAATCCGTCCGGACTTCGAGGAAGGCATCAAGCGCGGGCACGTCGTCGACTACGACGACCTCTCGGACGGCGCGCGCTCCGAACTCGACTACGTCGTCGAGGACGTCGTCGAAGCCAACGAGCAGCGCTTCGTGGACTTCTACAACGACGCCCAGCCCATCTCCCTGCGCCTCCACCAGTTGAACCTCCTGCCGGGCATCGGCGACAAGCTTCGGGACAACATCCTCGACGAGCGCAAGCGCAACGGGCCCTTCGAGAGCTTCGAGGACATCGAGGAACGCGTCGACGGCCTCCACAACCCCGAGGAAATCATCGTCGAGCGCATCCTCGACGAGATGCGTGAGGACGACCTGAAGTACCAGAACTTCGTGCAGGCGTAGCGCGGGCGCACAGAAGGTAGCCTTTAGGGAACGGCGGCGGATACTCCGAGGTAATGAGTGATTCGCGGGACCCGGACGCGCTGATTCGACGCGCTGGCCGCCCCGACCCCGAGCGCGACCAGCACTTCCTCGTCGACGACCGCGTCCTCGACCGGATACCTACGTACGCGGAGGAGTTCGACCGGTCGCACGTCCTCGAAATCGGTGCCGGGACGGGCGCGCTCACCGACAGGCTGCTGGCGCACGCCGACCACGTCACGACCGTCGAACGCGACCGCGGGTACGCCCAGTTCCTCCGCGAGGAGTTCAGCGAGGAAATCGCAGCCGACCGCCTCACTGTCGTGCAGGGCGACGCCCTCGACGTGGAGTTCCCCGACTACACCTGCTGTATCTCGAATCTCCCCTACGGCGTCTCCAGCGAGGTCACGTTCCGGCTGCTGCCCGAATACGAGCCCGCCGTCCTGATGTACCAGCTGGAGTTCGCCGAGCGGATGGCCGCCGAACCCGGCACGAGCGACTACGGCCGGCTGTCGGTCGCCACCCAGCACGACGCGCACGTGGAACTCGTCGAGACCGTCCCGCCGGAGGCGTTCGAGCCGCAGCCGCGCGTGGAGAGCGCGGTCGTACGGTTGACGCCCCGCGAGCCCGACTACGAGGTCGCCGACGAGCAGTTCTTCTTCGACTTCGTGAAGGCGCTGTTCACGCAGCGCCGCAAGACCGTGCGCAACGCCATCCGGAACACGGGCCACATCTCAGGATTGGACGACCCGGACGCGGTCGTGGACGCCGTCGAGGAAGCGGTGCTCTCGAAGCGACCCGGTGACCTCGCGCCCGAGACGTTTGCGGCGCTGGCGAACGTCGCGTTCGGCATCCAGGGGGGCGGACCGTCGTGACCGCGCCGGAGTTCGTGGACGTAGCGATAAACGACCTCTCGGCAGTCGAGCGCGCCACGGTGACCGTCGTTTCGATGGCCGCGCTCGTCGCTACCATCTTGTTCTCGCGGCGTGAGGCCGCTCGCCGGGAGTCCCGGTTGTCGACGGTGCTGGTGGCCCTGGGCGCGCTCGTCGTGGTTGTCGTGGCGACCGTGGTCGTGGTCGTCGCGTGGGACGCGGAGACGACTGCGTGGAACGCGCTCGCGACGTTCCAGGTGCAGGCGGAGATGCTCGTCCGGGCGTTCCTCACTGTGATGTTCCTCGTCGGCGTGTACGTCGGCACGGGCGTCATCCATCGCGCGGTCAGCCGGTTCGTCAAGCGCACGGAGGGCATCAGCGACCACCAGGCCGAAATCACCTACCGCATCATTCAGATTTCGGTGTACGTCATCGCGCTGGTCGTCGTCCTCAATCTCTGGGGCATCAAGCTCGGTGGGCTGCTCATCGGAGCGGGGTTCGCCGGCATCGTGCTCGGGATGGCCGCCCGGCAGACGCTCGGCGCGGTCATCGCGGGACTCGTGTTGATGTTCTCGCGGCCGTTCGAAATCGGGGACTGGGTGAAAATCGGCGACAAGGACGGCATCGTCACGGACATCACCATCGTGAACACGCGACTGCAGACGTTCGATGGCGAGTACGTGATGTTACCCAACGACCTCGTTGGGTCCGACGAGGTCGTGAACCGGTCGCGGAAGGGCCGGCTACGCATCCACGTGGAGGTCGGCATCGACTACACGGCCGACGTCGACGAGGCGATGGAGCTCGCGAAGGAGGCGATGAACGACGTCGACGACATCCTCACCGTGCCGCGGCCGCAGGTCGTGTTGAAGGAGTTCGGTGACTCGGCAATCGTGCTCGACCTGCGATTCTGGATAGACAAGCCGAGCGCGCGGCGGATGTGGCGCGCCCAGACTGCGGTCATCTCCGCGGTGAAGTCGGCGTTCGACGAGGCCGGCGTGAAGATTCCGTTCCCGCAGCGGGAGGTCTCCGGCCGTGCCGAGACCGGCGGGTTCCGCGTCAGCGAGCAGCCGCCTGTGGAGGCGACCGAGCCCGAGCAAGCCGACCAGCCCGGGTCGGCAGTTCGAAAGGACACCGAGGACGGTGACGCCGGAGGCGCGGACGTGGATGGCGACGAGGCTGAGGACGACACCGACGAGGAGGGCGAGACGGATGAGTGAGGACCTCGCGAGCCGCCGCGGCACGGAGACGACGGTGTACCAGCCGGCGGAGGATTCGCTGTTGCTCGCGAAGGCCGCCGTGGCGGAAGTCGACTCGCGGGCGCGCGTGCTTGAGGTCGGAACCGGGTCGGGGTACGTAGCGGCGACGGTCGCGGACGAGGCCGGCGCGCGCGTGGTCGGTTCGGACTTGAATCCGTACGCGTGCGCGCAGGCTAACGACCGGGGCGTACCAGTGGTGCGGGCGGACCTCGTCTCGCCGTTCCGCGACGGCGTCTTCGACGTGGTGTTGTTCAATCCGCCGTACTTGCCGCGGGACGAGGATGCCGCGCGCGACGACTGGATGGAGGTCGCGCTCTCGGGCGGCGAGACGGGCCGCGAGGTCGTGGAGCCGTTCCTCGACGACGTGGGTCGCGTGTTGGCGCCGGACGGCTTCGTCCTGTTGCTCGTGAGCACGCTGACTGGCGTCGAGGAGGTCGTGGAGTACGCCGGGGACCGCGGGTTCTCCGCGGCGGCGGTCCGCGAGGAGTCACACTCTTTCGAGACGCTGACCGTCCTCAAGCTCTGGAATAACTGAAGGGCATATCCTTCGACAGCAAATATTAAACAGGGGCATTCCGTAGCGTCGGGTATGAACCGAATCGCGACAACACCCGGCCTGTTCCCCCTCCCCGACGACGCCAAAGAGACGCTGTCGGACCTGAAGGGCCACCAGAAACACGACCTCGTCAGCGGTGACGAGGGTCCCGAAATCAAAGCCGCCTACGACGAGGTCCGCGAGGAACTCGTCGGCCTCCAGCGTGAGGCCGGCCTCGACCGCGTGGTCGAAGGGCAGGGCCGCTGGGACGACATGCTGGCTCATCCCCTGACCGTCCACGAGAACGTCGAAACTGGCGGCATCGTCCGCTACTACGACAACAACAACTTCTACCGCGACCCCATCGTGGAGGGCGAACTCACGTTCTCCGGCGACCTCGCCGCGGACCTCGAAGCCGCGAATGAGCTTACCGACGACCTGCAGGCAGTCGTCCCCGGCCCGTACTCGCTGTCGGAGCTTGCAACTGACGAGTACTACGGCGACGACGAGCAGTTCCTCGCTGCCGTCGCCGACTTCCTCGCGGGCGAAGTTGAAGCGTTCCCCGAGGTCGAGACCGTCTTCGTCCTCGAACCGTCGCTGGTAACGAACCCGCCCGAGGAGGGCGAGGACGAGCGCGCCAGCGAAGCCATCGACACTGTCGCCGACGCCGCGGACGCCGACGTCGTCGCACACACCTACTGGGGCGCCCTCGAGGAGAAGGTCCACGCCCACCTCCTCGACGCGGGTGTCGACGCCATCGGCTACGACTTCGTCACGAACCACGAGGACAACCTCTACAACGTCACCGAGTACGGCACCAAGGACTCCGTCGCGCTGGGCGTCGTCGACGGACAGAACACGCTCGTGGAATCCCCCGAGACGATTCGCGACCGCGTGGACTGGTTCCGCGACTCCGTGCCCGAGGCCATCGAGTTCGACGACGCGTACGTGACGGCGAACACGGGGCTGTTCTACCTGCCCGTGAACCGCTTCGAGCAGAAAGTCCAGGCGCTCGCCGACGCCACCCGCGAGGTGACAGCATGAGTTCGAACCGCGAGCAGTTCCGCCCCGACGGCCACGACAACGACCACTTCCTGCTGACGACCGTCGTCGGCTCGTACCCGAAGCCGAAGTGGCTCGACCGCGCGAACGACCTCTACGAGGACCCCGACGCGGACTTCGGCGACGAGGAACTCGCGGAAGCCGAGGACGACGCCGCCCGCCTCATCACCGAAGAGCACGAACGCGCCGACCTCGACGTCATCGTGGACGGCGAGATGCGGCGCAACGAGATGGTGGAGTTCTTCGCCGACCGCATCGAGGGCTACGAGTTCAACGGCCCCGTCAAGGTGTGGGGGCACAACTACTTCGACAAGCCCAGCGTCGTCAGCGACGTCGCCTACGACGAATCGTGGCTCGTCGACGAGTACGAGTTCACCGCCAGCGTCGCGGACAGCCCCGTGAAAGTCCCGATTACGGGGCCGTACACGCTCGCGTCCTGGAGCTTCAACGAGGCCTACGACGGCGACGACGAACTCGCCTACGACCTGGCGGACCTCGTCAACGAGGAAATCGAGAAGCTCGTGGATGCGGGCGCGCGCTACATCCAAATCGACGAGCCCGCGCTCGCGACGACGCCCGACGACCACGCCATCGTCGGCGAGTGTCTCGAACGCATCGCCGCCGGCATCCCCAACGACGTCCGCATCGGCCTGCACGTCTGTTACGGCGACTACTCCCGAATCTACCCCGAGATGCTGGAGTTCCCCGTCGACGAGTTCGACCTCGAACTCGCGAACGGCGACTACGACCAACTCGACGTGTTCACCGACCCAGCGTTCTCGAAGGACCTCGCGCTCGGCGTCGTCGACGCCCACGTCGCCGAAGTGGAGTCCGTCGAGGAAATCGAGGCGAACATCCGGAAGGGCCTGGAGGTTGTCCCGCCGGAGCGACTCACGGTCAGCCCGGACTGTGGCGTGAAACTCCTCCCCAGGGAGGTCGCCTACGAGAAGATGGCGAACCTCGTGGAAGCCGCGCGCAACGTCGAAGCCGACCTCGATGAGGGCTCTATCGACGTTCCGGCCGCGCCCGCCGACGACTGACGGCGCTGCCGCCGCTCACACGTTCTCCCGGCGCAGGTCTCGCAGGTGGTCGTGACAGACGACGCCCGGCGTCACGACGACGCGCTCGGCCTGTGACTCGGACGCCACGACCGCGCTCGTGTCTTCTACGAGGTCGTAGCCGCCCGACTTCGCGCAGTAGACGCAGGTGTCGTCGTCTTCGCTCGCGAGGTGTTCGGCGACACACTGCTCGCAGACGCCCACCGGCTCTGCGCGCTCGTCCACGAGCCGGTACGCGGTGCCAGTTCTGTTACAGACGACGCAGTCCATGCATCACCGTCGCGCTCCGGACGGGAGAACCTGCCGAGTGTCGCGTTCGGCGACAACTTTGATGGCCGCGACCGTCGAACCCGCGAGTGAATGTCGAGTAGCCACCGAGTCGTCGTCGCCGGTGGCGGTCACATCGGCGTGCAGAC
>CAXREU010000151.1:0-7041 GCA_964229715.1 Halobacterium sp. | reverse complement strand
GGTGTTTCGATTCGTAGGGAAGTGCTTTTGTCGAGCCGTCACTTCTGCCAACGGGAATGAGTACAGCGACAGAAGACGACGACCCCTTCGAGGAACAACGCGAAGAGGTCGACGACGCGATGTACCGCCTGTTCGACGAGTACGGGCGGGACAACTGGCTCGCGGCGCTGGTCGGCGTCGTCGCCAGCATCTTCGCGCGCGTGCTCGACCTCGTCCCCGCCATCATGCTGGGGTACGCCGTCGACGCGTTGACCCAGGGGCAGTCGTTCCTCCCGTTCCTGCCGGCGTCGATGCGGCCCGCGACGCGGACCCACGAACTCTACGCCGCGGTCGCGGCCATCGCGGGCGCGTTCCTCCTCGGCGCGGCGTTCCACTGGCTACGCAACTGGGGGTGGAACTCCTTCTCCCAGCACATCCAGCACGCGGTCCGCACGGACACCTACGACAAGATGCAACGCCTGAACATGGACTTTTTCGCCACCAAGCAGACCGGCGAGATGATGTCCATCCTCTCGAACGACGTCAACCGCCTCGAGCGGTTCCTCAACGACGGGATGAACTCCGTGTTCCGGCTCTCCGTGATGGTCGTCGCCATCGGTGTCGTGCTGTTCTACTACAACTGGCAGCTGGCGCTCATCACGATGCTGCCGGTGCCCATCATCGCGTGGTTCACCTACCGATTCGTCAAGGCGATTCAGCCGAAGTACGCCGACGTGCGCTCCTCGGTCGGCCACCTGAACTCGCGACTGGAGAACAACCTCGGCGGCATTCAGGTCATCAAGACGTCGAACACGGAGTCCTACGAGTCCGAGCGCGTCGAAGGCGTCTCCCAGGAGTACTTCGACGCGAACTGGGGCGCCATCACCATCCGCATCAAGTTCTTCCCGGCGCTGCGCATCATCGCCGGCACCGGCTTCGTGTTGACGTTCCTCGCGGGCGGTTACTGGGTGCTCGTCGGCCCGCCGCCGCTGATGTCCGGGTCGCTCTCCGCCGGTGAGTTCGTCGTGTTCATCCAGCTCAGCCAGCAGTTCGTCTGGCCGATGGCGCAGTTCGGGCAAATCATCAACATGTACCAGCGCGCCCGCGCGTCCAGCGAGCGCATCTTCGGGCTGATGGACGAGCCCGCGCGCATCGAGGAGAACCCCGACGCCGCCGAACTCGACGTCGACGAGGGCGAAGTCGTCTACGACGACGTCACCTTCGGCTACGACGACGAGCCAATCGTCCAGAACATCGACTTCGAGGTCGAGGGCGGGAACACGCGCGCCGCCGCCGGGCCGACGGGCGCCGGCAAGTCCACCGTCCTCAAGCTCCTCCTACGGATGTACGACGTCGACGAGGGCGAAATCCGCATCGACGGCCAGGACATCTCCGAGGTGACGCTGCCGAGCTTGCGCCGCCACATCGGCTACGTCAGCCAGGACACGTTCCTGTTCTACGGCACCGTCATGGAGAACATCGAATACGGCACCTTCGACGCCGACCGCGAGGACGTCGTGGAAGCCGCGAAGGCCGCGGAAGCCCACGAGTTCATCACGAACCTCCCGGAGGGCTACGACACGAAGGTCGGTGAGCGCGGCGTCAAGCTCTCGGGTGGCCAGCGCCAGCGCATCGACATCGCGCGCGCCATCCTCAAAGACCCCGAAATCCTGATTCTCGACGAGGCCACCAGCGACGTCGACACGGAGACGGAGATGCTGATTCAGCGCAGCCTCGACCGCCTCACCGAGGACCGCACCACGTTCTCTATCGCCCACCGCCTCTCCACCATCAAGGACGCGGACAAAATCGTCGTCCTCGAGGACGGTGAAATCGTCGAGCGCGGCACCCACGACGAACTGCTCGCCGAGGACGGCCTCTATGCGAACCTCTGGGGCGTGCAGGCCGGCGAAATCGACGAACTCCCCGACGAGTTCGTCGAGCGCGCCGCCGAACGCACCGCCGACGTCGACGTCGACGAGCCCGAGGACTGACCCCGCGTCTCGTCGCTGAATCTCACCCCTAGAAGCTCTCTTGGTCCCCTTCGCCGGCCGATGCGCCGCGGTCCGTGTAGTCCCGTCGCCCGACGGCCTCGCCGCCGACCCCGCCTTCGATGGTCGCGACGAGGTCCGCGTGGCTCTCGAAGCGGTCGTCGTCGACGCGCCCGAGCGCGTCAGCGACGGGCTCCTCGCCGCCCGGCAGGTCGAGGTCGTAGTCGCCGTACTCTTCGACGACTGTCTCCGGGTCGAGCGGGTACGTTTCGTCGCGTAACTCGGCTTTCAGCTCGTCGAGCGTGACCGTCTTCCCCATACGTCCGCCGTGGGCGGCCGTCGTAAAGCCCGTTGTGGCGGCCCCGTCTCGCTCGCCGGAGGGGCAGGCTACAAATCCGGGGCGTGCGTTGGTTCGTGTATGCGACTCGCGGATGCGACCTGGACGGACGCTGACGCTCTCGACACGAACCTCGCCGTGCTCCCCGTCGGCAGCACGGAACAGCACGGCCCGCACGCGCCGCTCGGTACCGACCACATCACCGCCGAAACCATCGCCGAGACTGCGGCGTCGAACTACGACCGCGAGGTCGTGGTCGCGCCGCCCTTGACTGTCGGCGTCTCCGAGGAGCACCGCCAGTTCACGGGGACGCTGTGGGTCTCCCCGGAGACGTTCCGCGCGAACGTCCGTGAAGTGGCCGAGAGCCTCGCGAGCCACGGCTGGGACCGCGTCGTCGTCGTGAACGGCCACGGCGGCAACGTCCCCGCGCTCGGCGAGGTCTGCCAGCGCGTCACCCGTGATGGCGACGCGTACGCGGTCCCGTTCACGTGGTTCGACGCCGTCGGCGACCACAGCGACGACATGGGTCACGCCGGCCCGCTGGAGACCGCGTTCCTCCGACACACGCACCCGAAGCTCGTGCGCGAGGACCGAATGGACGACGCCCGCGAAGGCGCCAGCGACCACTGGGGGGACTGGCAGTCACGCGCGAACCTCGCCGTCGACAGCGCCGAGTTCACCGAGAACGGCGTCGTCGGCGACCCGTCGGAGGGCGACGCCGACCGCGGCGAGGAACTGCTCTCGCTCGCTGCGGATGCGCTCTGCGACCTGCTGGACGCGGTCGGAGACCGCGACCCGACCCGGCCGCCGCACAAGTAGCTCGTCACTCCGCGTCGTCGTCGCTCTCCTCGTCCTCGCTCCCTTCGTGGGCCTCTTCGAGCGCCGAGCGCAGCGCCGGCACCGTGGACGCGAGCTCGCCGACCTGCTCGCGGGCAGTTTCGATGTCGCCGAGTACGTCCTCGACGGCGTCGATTTCGGCCTTCAGGTCGTCGGCGTCCTCGAAGGCGTCCGCGCGATCGCCCACGACGAACGCCTTCTTCGCGTCCCGGAGGTGGGATTCGACGTCCTCGACATCCAGCGCCGAGCGGAGCGCGTTCAGCACGCCGAGCGTGTTGTCCGCCTCGACTTCCCAGACATCGTCGGCCGCGGGCAGTTCCGCGCGAGCGGCGGCGAGCGCTTCCTCGACATCCGCGCGCATCTCTTCGGCTGCCTCGCCGAACAGCTCGTCGTCGTCCAGGGATGACTGACTCATGTCCCGTGATTCGCTCGCATTCGGTTTAAAAGCACGCCTCGTGGTGGACGTGAACGCGGCTTACTCGACGCTCGCGAGCTCCATCAGCGGGTAGCCGTCCTGCATCGCCATCTCCGCGACGACCTCGCGGCCCTCGTAGTCGACGACGATTTCGACTTCCATGTACTCGCCCGTGAGCTCCGTGTAGCCGTGGTCCGTGTCCAGTTTCTCGGCGAGGATGTCCACGGTCACGGACTCGCAGAACGGCTGATTCTCGATGGACTCCTCGATGGCGGTCTCGAGGCTGCCCGCGCTCTCCGGGCTCACTGGCGTGCCCGCGAACTGGTGGTAGAGCGCGCCGAATTTGATGCCCGCTTCGAAACACGCCTGCTGGGCGTCGGATGCCATACCGGATGCTCGGCCGGCCGCGGCTAATCATTGTCGCCTCGGTGGTGCTGTCGGGAATTCGACCACTTCGGCGGGCGAACCGCATCTTTCAGTTCGGTGGTCGCCGAGACTCTCAATCGAATGGACGAGCCGGTTCTCCTCACAGGTGCCGCCGGGCGCGTCGGGCAGGCCATCCTCGACGGCATCGGCGACGACTACGACTGGCGGCTGTTCGACCGCGAACCCCCAACCGGGGACACGGACCACGAAGTCGTCGTCGGCGACGTCACCGACGAGGACGCCGTCCGCGAAGCCGTCGCCGGCGTCGGCGCCATTATCCACCTCGCCGGCGACCCGCGCCCCGAAGCCCCCTGGGAGAGCGTCCTCCGGAACAACATCGACGGCGCACAGACCATCCTCGAGATCGCCGTCGAGGAGGACGTCGGGAAGTTCGTGTTCGCATCCTCGAACCACGCCGTCGGCCACTACGAGACCGAACGCAAGCCCGACCTCTACCGCGAGGATGACGACTTCCGGCTCGACGGTACGGAACTCCCGCGCCCCAGCAACCTCTACGGCGTCTCGAAGGCCGCCGGTGAGACGCTCGGCCGGTACTACCACGACGAGCACGACCTCCCGTTCGTCGCCGTCCGCATCGGCAACCTCACCGAGGGCCATCCCCCAATCGACTACGAGCGCGGGCAGGCAATGTGGCTCTCTCACGGCGACTGCGCGCACCTCTTCGACTGCTGTCTGTCCGCCGACTACGACTACGAAATCGTCTACGGCATCTCGGATAACGACCGGAAGTACTACAGTCTGGAGCGCGCTCGTGAAGTGCTGGGATACGACCCGCAGGACAATTCCGCGGAGTGGGACGGCGACGAGAAGGTCGCCTGACCCGCGCCGTCGCCACGCACTCGCGACGAGGCTGCCACAGTAACCGCCCGAAAGCAGCCGATTCGACGCGTGACACGTTGAGATGGATTTATACGTGTGAGTGAACAAATCTCCCGTATGCGACACATCGGCCTCAAAGTCCGGATGGCCATCGTCGGCGCCATCCTCTTCGCGTTCTACTCGGTGGCAGTGGCCGCCGCGTGGTTCTTCTTCGGCCAATCCACCACTATCCTCGGCATCGCCGTCGTGGGCAGCGTCCTGCTCGTCGGCGTTCAGTACAAGATTGGGAAGTGGGCCGCGCTCCGCAGCGTCGGCGCCGAGGACATGGACGAACGGGAGTACCAGCAGATTCACCAGTTCGTCGAGAAAGTCTGTCGCGAACGGAACCTGAAGAAGCCGAATCTGAAGGTCGCGAGCATGGGCGTCCCGAACGCGTTCGCGGTCGGCCGCCGCGGCAACGGCACGGTCGTCGTCTCCCGCGAACTCATCCAGCTGCTCGACCGCGACGAACTGGAGGGCGTCATCGCCCACGAGCTCGCGCACATCGACAACCGCGACGTCGTCACGAGGCAGCTCGGGCAGGGCATCGCCTCCATCGTCGGCATCGTCGCCCAGTACATCGTCCTGTTCACGGGGGATAACGACCTCGCGGACTTCTTCCTCGCCATCGTCGTCGGCAACCTCGTGCAGTTTTTCGTGATGCTGTTCGTGCTCGCCATCTCTCGCTACCGCGAGTACGTCGCCGACGCCGACGCCAAGCGCATCATCAACGGCGGCGACCCGCTGGCGCGCGCCCTCGAAAAGATTCAGCAGGGTAACAAACGCTCTCAGGACTCGAAAATCGACGAGAACGTGAACGCGCTGTGCATCTTCGGCGAGGACCGCGGGCTCCTCCAGAAGCTCGTCTCCACGCACCCGCCGACGGAGAAGCGCATCGAGCGGCTCCGCTCGTAGATGGCTGGCATTCGCGAACTCCTCGCGGTCGTGCTCGGCGCCGCGCTCGGACTCGCGATGATTCTCGCGCCGCGAACAGCGCTCCAGCTGTCCATCTTTGTCGGGCCGAACCGTCGCCGCCGCGGCGAATACGGCACTGACGAGGGAATCCCCGGCTGGTGGGCGTGGCTGGTCCGCGCACTCGGTGTCGCGTGCCTCGGCGTCGCCGGCCTCATCGCGTACCAGACGTACGCCTAGTCGAACAGTCCCGCCACGTCCTCTTCTCGCCGCTGCCGCCGCTGCACGTGCTGTCGGAGCCGCGTCGCCACCAGCGCGCGCTGCTCGTGCTCGGTGACGAAGTCGCAGAGCAACACCCCGAACTCGTTCAGCTCTCCCTCGGTGAGTCCCTCGCGAGCGTACGCCGCGCCTTTCTCCATGAACTCCTCGTCGTAGCCGAGGTCTTCAGCGAGCGCGACTGCCGCTTCCACACCTGCTGGTGCGTCCAGGTCCTCGAGCTCGAGCGCGCGCCCCTCGTGGGTCAGCGTCAGTGGTGTCGCGCGCTCGACGCGCTCCGGGTCGCTCCCGAGCGCGTCCACGTACGCCCGCACCGCGGCCACGTTCACGTCTCGGTACTCCGCCGGGAGGTCCGCGAGATACTCGCTCGCGCTCTCACAGAGCCCGACCGCCCCTGACCAGTTCCGGTCCCGAGCGTGGTGGATGGCCGCCGAGAACTGGATGAGCCCGTGGAGCAGTCGCTCGTCAGCTCCGTCGTCGAGCGCGAGCCACGCCGCCTCCCACGCGTCGTGGGCGGCGTGGTAGCGGCCCGCGTTGTGAATCGCGATTCCCGCGCGCAGCGCCGCGTCCATACCATGGCTTCGGCAGCCGGACGCAAACGCGTTTCGTCAGGCGCTGTCCATCGACGCCGGCCACGGGCTCACGTACGGCAGCCGCTTCGTCAACAGGTACGCGCTCTTCCGCGCCGCGCCCTTCGCGTACTGGCGCGTGCTCCGGTGAATCGGCGTCCGCTTTCCCTTGATGTCCGTCTCGCCCGCGCGCAGCGCCGCCAGCACGGTCTCGGTCGGTATCTCGCCAGGCGGCATCTCCGGGTCGACGTCCGGCAGCGCGACGTCCGTGTACGCCCGCCCGACGTTCCGAATCGAGTGCGCGTCGCTCGCACCGAACCGCGGGTAGTCGTGGCGCTGCGCGAACTTCCGCGCGCGCCGATTCCGGTACCCCGTGAACACCATCGAGTTGTACACCTCGATACCGTCACACTCCTCAAG